>CALVYD010000003.1 GCA_944371995.1 uncultured Bacilli bacterium | reverse complement strand
TGATAGAGATTATAATGCTAGTTATAATATTATGTTTGAAGGATTAAAGAAATATATGATGGAATTAAAATAGAAAAAGAAAGAAACAAAAGAAAAACTACGGTAGCGACTATCGGATGTTAAGCCTGTGGAGAAGTAGGGATACCTAGTCTATGAAGCAGGAAACTTGGAAGGTGACGACCAAGGCGAATTAAATTTACTTAATTCTTTTGTTCTATGATTTTAAAAATAGTTGTATGCCTATTAAATATTTAGTATGATAGAGATGTGTCAAGTGATACAAAAAATATAATATAGGAGAGAGTCGATGATAGTAGTAGAACACGTAACAAAAAAATTTGAACGATTTAAGAACAAGCGTGAAAAAGAAGAATTTTTCGCAGATAATGATATTTCATTTCAAGCAAATGACGGGGAAATTATTGGAATTCTTGGGCCTAATGGTGCTGGGAAAACGACATTACTTCGAATGATTGCGGGAATATTAGAGCCTACAGAAGGAAGTATTACTTTTGATGGTATGAATTATCAAAATCAAGAGATTGAAATTAAAGAAAAGATTGCTTATCTTTCAGGAAATACGAAACTTTATGATACTCTTACTTGCTATGAGTTATTAAAGATGTGCTGTGATATTTATAATGTAGAGAAAGAACAAGAAGATAGAAGAATTGAAGAAGTGGCAAAAGTATTAAAGATGGAAAGTTTTTTACATAATAAGATTGCTAATCTATCTACAGGACAAACACAAAAAGTAAATATTGCCAGATGTTTAGTTCATGATCCTAAATATTATATTTTAGATGAAGCAACTACTGGTTTGGATATTATTTCTAGTCAAATTATCTTAGATTTTATTAAGAAAGAGAGAAAGAAGAAAAAGACTATTCTATATTCTACTCATTATATGGAAGAAGCAGAAAATATTTGTGATAGAGTAATTATGATTAATAAAGGAAAAGTAATTAAGTCTGGAACGCCAGAAGAAATAAAAAAAGCAACTAAGACAACTAATTTGCGAGATGCTTTCTTTGCTTTGATTGGAGGTGACCTAGATGAAGAATAATTTATGGAATATCTTAAAAAAAGAGTTAAGAGAATTATTTCGTGATAAAAAATCTCTAGCGATGATGTTAGTCATACCTATTTTTATTCCATTATTAGTAATAGGTATGTCAGCATTATTTGAGTCACAAATGAATGTCGATACTGAGGAGTATAACAAGATAGGTTTTAGTTATGAGTTATCTGAAGTAGAAGAAAGTATTGCGAAAGAGATGGATATTGATGTTGTTCATGGAACAACAAAAGAGTTAAAAGAAAAGTATGAAGAAGGTAATATCAATTTATATATTACTAAAAAAGATAATCACTATACGATTCATAGTGATGGTTCTGATAATAGTAGTTATGCCTCTAGTTTAATGGAAACTTACTTTAATACTTATAAAGAAGTATTACAACAAGAATCTTTAAGTAAACAAAAAATTAATCCAGATGAAATATTAAATATTATTACTGTAGATGAAAAAGTAGTAGAAGAAGATAATTTTTTTGCTAGTTATATTAAAAACTATGCCTTCTTATTTATTTTAATGGCAATTACTGTTTCTGCAACGTATCCTGCAACAGATACAACAGCAGGAGAACGAGAAAGAGGAACTCTTGAGACATTACTTACTTTTCCTATTAAAAGTAAAGATATTATCATTGGTAAGTTTTTAGGGGTAACAGTCTCATCCATTATTACAGGACTATTAAGTCTAGCTTTAGCAGTTATTTCTTTATTCATATCTAAAGATATGTTTACGATTTATGAAGGTGTAAATACTATGTATTCACTAAGTAGTATTATTTATGCGGTTGTTGTAATCATTACATATTCATTCTTTATTAGTGGATTATGTATTGCTATTGCGTCAACTTCTAAAACATTTAAAGAAGCACAAAGTGCTTTAACACCATTAACATTTATATCGCTTTTTCCAGGAATGATTGCTTTTATGATAGGTATTACTACAAATACAATAATATCTATTATTCCATTTTTGAACTTTACCACTATATTTACAGATATTACTGCTGGTAATATTAACGTTCTACATATTTTCTTGATGATGTTATCAACTGTAATTTATATTAGTATTGTATTTTACTATATTATTAAACAATATAAATCAGAAAAGGTGTTATTTGCAAAATAGTAATTTGTTTTGATTAAGAAAATCCAGATGTTCTGGATTTTTTTGTGGTATTTCAATTTTTATATTTTTCTATCTAAATATTCTATACAAAGTGATGGAATATTTAAAAAATTTGATATAATGATAATAAATAAGTAAAACTTTAAAATAGGTAAGGGCTGGTAGTATGGTAGAAAATTCTGAGATAATTTTAGATGATGGCCATGTAATATTGACGGAATCTATGTTGGAAAAATTAAAATATACTGTAGAAAATGATACGTTTTTAACTAGAAATGTTGATATGTTAAGTACTAATATTCAATGGTTTGACTTTCGTACTATCTTAGATGATATTGTTGGACACTGTAATATAAAAATAAAATATTTACCAAAAGCAGATAATTCTTATGGTATTGATGTTGATTATCTTTTACAATTAAGAGATAAGTATCAAGAAATAATGTTGCAAGATCATGATGTTATTTCTTCTTATATAATTGATAATAATTCTCAAGGTTTTGCTCAATTGATTGATACCATTTACCAACTTGATTTGGAAACAAAAAAGTATTATATGACTTGCAATTTGATAGATGCGAAAAAAGACTGTTTAATTAATATGAAATATTTTATGAGTGAGGAAGATATTAGTAAATTTAACACTCAATATAGCGAAGCAATTCAAAAAAAAGATGTTGCTAAGATGCAACAAATGTTAGAAGAGGTTCAGCAGAATATCTTAGGGGAATGGGAGCGTTATTTTGAGAGTTTAGATAATATGACTGATGAACATTTTTGTTTTCTAGGTCATAGTACGTATTCTACGGTATATGATGGAAGTTTTCGTGGTAGGTTTGTTTCGTGTTCCCTATATAATCAAGATGTTAATGATACTTTTAATGGTGGATTTGGATTTATTATGCCAGCTAGTAATATTGTTGGTGCCAGAAGTATAGATATGTATGTGAATAATTATGCAAATAACCAAGAAAATATGCTTCATTATAGTGTGATTAAAAAGATTGATCATCCACAAAGATTAATAGATGAATGTTTACAATTTGAAAAACATAATGAGGAAGAAGGAATTGTTAGAAATGTTTATAGTGAAGTAATTGAAGATGGATTTCATCCTCTTGCTATTTTTTGCTTTACCAGTGGTGCAAAAAACTTGGATAGGGCTTACCAAGGAGCATATGAATTACAGAAGAGTTTTCCTGATTTAAAAGTACGTAGTTTTGATATTATGAAAAGAAAAACAGGTAGAAAACTAGATAAGATGAAATTGGACTTAGTTAATCATTTGCAAGACGTATTTACAAAAACTACATATAATATTACTCAGGAGAACTTATTTCGATATGACTATTTTTTTGATGAGTTTCGTAAGTTAAAAGAACAAGGCGAGTATAGTGAAGAGGATATTGAGAAAATTTTTCGTAAAAACTTGCAACTATTATCTCATATGGATAATTCACCAGAAGATGTATTTAGTGGAAATTATTCTGAAGACGAGGTAAAGTATATCTTAGGAAAAAATGTTAGATATAATATAGATTACATTTTATCTCATCAGGGTGAGGTCAGAGGATTTTCTTTAAATAATTTAAAAGAACTTCTTCCTTATAAGGATAGATTAAATGATTACTATGATGGTTTAAGTGAGTTTGTAGAACTTGCATCTAATATGGAAGTTACAGATGATGATATTCATGAAATACAAAAGAAAGGATCTATTACCTTTCATGCTATTTTAAAGTATTATGCTGATAAATTACTCCCTATTTTACAGGATACAGAAGAACAAATGAAATATAAATTAAGTAAAGATAAAAAACAGTATTCCGAATTAGTAAAAGAAAAAAAGTTTAGGACAAATATGGAAAGGGAGTATCAATTATATTCTGGTATCTATTTTAACTCTTGGACAGCAACTATTATAAAAAGAGATTATCAGGAAGTGTGTGCAGATATAGAGTCTAATCAAAAAGAGCAAGAGCGCATAGAAGAACAATATGGGAAATTACAAGCACAACTTAGTAAATTATTACGAGAAAGAGAAGAACTTTCTTCTTCGCAATATGAGGATAGTAGTGAATATCATGATAGTTTTAAGAAAATTGCAACTATCGAGAAAGAAATAGAGGTATTAAATAAACATCCACTTATCTATCGAAGAAAGATTAAAGATAGTATGGCAAGAGTGAATTCTATAAAGCTTGCTCAAAAAGAAGAGAAAAAAGCTTATGATACTTCTCGAAAAAGTGCTGTTAGTAGAGTGGATACAAATATTCGAATGGTTCAAAGCAATATGGAATTTGTGAAAGAGTCACATAAGCAGAAGCAAGCAGAACATAAAATGCTTCAAGTACAATTACAAAATGTCCAATTAAAGATTTATGAAACATTTCATTGTCACTCTGTAACTGATATTGATACTATGATTGAAAAAGCGGAAGATATTGTCCAAAATTATGATCATTTAAATAGTTTTTATTTATCTAGAGTTAGTCATGAGATAGAAGTGATGGATGGACAAATTTATGAGCAAGAGAGAATGCTTCATGAAATACAAGGTCAAAAGCAGACAATGTCAGCGCATGTTTCTCAAAATCATAAATAATTCTATACAAAAGCAAAGTTTTATGTTATAATACAGTCGTTTGAAAAGGGGATAAGTCTATATGAAGCAAAATGTTTATAAAAAAATTTTTAAAATGTTAACTAAAAAGCAAAAAATAAATTTTATCATTATTATTGGTATTATGATTGTTTCTGCTTTGTTAACACAGTTGCTACCGTTATCTATTGGTAGTTTAACTGATGATATTTTAAGTCGTGATGAATTATCTTTCGTCAGTGTTTTACCTTTTTTAGGATTTATTTTAGTTATTACTGTGACCAATGAAATTATTAAAGTAATTAGAAGACTTTTAGTAGAAGATACTTCTACTCGTTTTGAAAAGGAAGCTCGTACGAAAGCAATTTCTGCTCTTCTTCATGCACCATTAGATTATTTTAAAGAGAATATGACAGGAAATATTCATGGTAAATTAAATAGAAGTTTGGAGGGAACCACGAAGTTATTAAAATTAATGTTTATGGATTTTGCCCCAGCAGTATTTAATGGTATTGCTGCTATTGTAGTTATTTTTTCTAAGTTGCCTCTTTCTTTAGCATTTATGATGCTTTTAGTGATTCCTATCGGAGTAATTATTGTCTTTAGACAGATTACAACTCAACGTGGTATCAGGGTAGAATTAATGAATGAAAAATCTAATATGGATGGTACGATGGTAGAGTTAATCAATGGTATTGAAGTCATTCGTATTGTTGATAATGCTGAAAATGAAACAGAACGATTTGATAACACCTCTGAGTATTTAAGAAGTAAAGAAATGAAACATCATAAGGCTATGGCTTTTTATGATTGTCTTAAGTTTGTAAATGAAGCAATCTTTACCGTTTTCGTGATTGGAGTATCTGCCTATCTTGCTGGTGAGAAAATTATTACTGTTGGTACTGTATTAACTGCTTATTTATCATTTACTCAATTAACAACACCATTAAGAGAACTACATAGAATTTTTGATGAATTATCAGAATCTACTGTACTTGCAGAAGAGTATTTTAGAATTATTGAGTTACCAAAAGACTTTTCTTATCAAAGTGTTAAGGGTAAAAAAGTAAAAGAAGAAAAATTACCAATTATTTCTATTCATAATATGAGTTTTAAATATAAAAATGCTAAAAAATATATTATTACTGATTTAGATTTAGATATTAATCA
The DNA here is from genome assembly GCA_944371995.1 of uncultured Bacilli bacterium. Classification (GTDB taxonomy): domain Bacteria; phylum Bacillota_I; class Bacilli_A; order RF39; family UBA660; genus Faecimonas. Next base: position 82,642 of record CALVYD010000003.1, on the reverse strand, counting down.
GGGGGAGTTTATTGGTATTGCCGGTCCTAGTGGATGTGGTAAATCTTCTTTAATTAAAGTAATTAGTAAACTAGAAAAAGCAACTGGTGATATCAAAATTGATGGTATTGATATTGATAGTCTATCTAGACGAGATATTGCCAAAGAAATTGCTTTGGTCCCACAATCACCATTTTTAATATCTGCCTCTATTAAAGATAATATTTGTTATGGTATTAATAGAAAAGTAACAATGGAAGAAGTTAGAGAAGCTTGCCAGAAAGCATTTATTGATGACTTTATTGAAAGTCTTCCTGATAAATATGAAACTATGGTATCAGAAGGTGGAGGAAATTTATCTGGAGGACAACGTCAAAGAATTGCGATTGCTAGAATATTTTTGAGGAAGCCATCTATCTTAATATTAGATGAGGCAACCAGTGCTTTGGATAATACGACAGAAAAACATATTCAAAAAGCAATTGAGACTCTACAAAAAGAGAATAAGATTACGATTTTATCGATTGCTCACCGCTTATCTACCTTGGAAAATTGCGATAATATTTTAGTTTTTGATAAAGGAAAAATTGTAGAAACAGGTAAATATCAAGAATTGATTAATACACCAGGAATATTTCAAGATATGTATAATGGAATTTTAAAGTAGACAAGATTTGTCTATTTTTTTCTTTAGAAAAATTATGATATAATGGTTTAGAAGATAAGAAAATAAGGAGGTTATATGAAAGTATTAATATTAAATGGTAGTCCAAGAAGTCATGGTTGTACGGCTAGAGCTTTAGAGGAAGTGGAAAAAACTTTACACGAAGAGGGAATAGAAACTGAGACTGTTTTAGTTGGAAATAAAGATGTTAGAGGTTGTATTGCTTGTAGAAGTTGTGCAAGTACTGGAAAATGTGTTTTTGATGATATAGTAAATGAGATTGCTCCAAAGTTTGAAAGTGCTGATGGAATTATTATTGGTACACCAGTATATTATGCTGGTTCTAATGGTACGATATTATCTTTATTAGATAGATTATTTTTTAGTACACACTTTGATAAGTCTATGAAAGTAGGAGCTTGTGTTATTTCTTCTAGACGAGCAGGTTCTACATCAGCATATGATGAAGTTAATAAATATTTTGGAATTTGCTCTATGCCAATCGCAACAAGTACCTATTGGAATGAAGTACACGGATCAAAGGCAGAGGATGTAGAAAAAGATAAAGAAGGGTTACAAACGATGAGAAATTTAGGACGTAATATGGCTTTTTTAATGAAGTCTATTCAGTTAGGAAAAGAAAAATATGGCTTGCCTAAAAATGAAAAAGGTACGTTTACTAATTTTTCAGATGGTCTTTAGAATATTGTAACAAATGGATAGGAGTTCATTATGTTAGAAGATGTAATATATAGATTTCAGTATAATTCTGTAGTAATACTTACTTTTTTCTTTTTGTGTCTTGCAATATTAATTATAGATAAAATATTTAAAGGTAAGTTTATTAATTACTTTTTTGTAACTTATAGAGGAGATTCTCTGCTTAATCCACTTACTTATTTTAAATTGATTTCTCATTCTTTAGGTCATGCAGATTGGGATCATTTGTATAATAATTTTGTTAAGATATTATTAATTGGTCCTATGATAGAAGAAAAGTATGGTTCTATGAATTTATTAATTATGTTAGTTCTTACTTCTTTAGTGATTGGAATTATAAATAGAATATTTAGTAAGCGAGGTTTATATGGCGCTAGTGGAATTGCCTATATGTTAATTGTTTTAAGTTCTTTTGTTAATATTCAAGGAGGTAAGATTCCCGTTACTTTAGCTTTGATTATTTTATTCTTTGTTGTAGATGAAATTATTCAATTATTGAAGAGAAAAAAGAGTGATAATATTTCTCATTTAGGACATTTAACAGGAGCATTATGCGGATTGGTATTTGGAATACTTAGCATGAATGGTATAGATTTAGTGCATAGTATCATTAAATAGAAAGGAATTAATCATGATTATTTTGATTAAGATATAATGTAAGATGAATAAGAATATAAAAATTGAAGATTATCAAAGCGATATAAAGCAGGGAAATTATGAAAAAATAATGGATATAATAGAAGGCAGAGCTCTAGATTTAATAAAAGAAATTGCTGCCGAGCAAAATATAGAATTATCTTTAGAAAATAATGCTAATAAAGAAAAAAAAGTATTATGCCATCATTCGTTGCTTTGATGGTAATAATTCTTATTTTGAGTCTGTTTCGGCACTTATGGATATGTTTTTAGATTGGTATTCTGATAATGAGCTTAAGTTATATGGTGAGAAGAGTATGGTAACTATATGTATTAGATTATATAATAGAGTCTTATCTTCATTTGAGAAGTATCAAAAAGCAAAAGCGCAAATTTGTGAAAAGGGATATGATGTATTAAAACAACAAAAGATAGATAGACTAATTCAATTGTTTAAAGAAATGCTAACATATAAAAAGGCAGGATATGAAGATGATTGGGATTTTTATAAATGGATAGAAGTGATGGATTGCAAATATCATTTTTATCATGAAGAATTTGTAAATATTTTGGATGCCATTTATACTGGCTCTATAACGAAAAATTTTGAAGATTCTAGATATGATTCTATTGATGTAGATTGTGTAGAAGTAATTCTGATGTTGGATTCATTTTATGATTTATTAACTTATAAAGATGCTGACTATAAGGAGTTTGCTAATTATTATCGTGATTTTGAATTAAAAGATGGTGAAACTTATAAGAATTTATATGATAGAGAGAAAGAAAAACTTAGAAAATTATTTATGGAAATGTTAGATTTTTTAGATGTTTCCTATCCTAGTGATGATTTTGATAGTTTGACTTCTTTGATTAGAGAACATTATCCTTATTATTTTGATACTATGGTTAGTTTAAAGGTCACGCTTGCTGATCCTAAATCAACTTATATTGTAGAATTAAATGATATGGAAGATATTTATGAGAGTTTTTCTAAAAATTATAAAAGACACGATGAGTTTATGAAAAAGTATTATGATGAGGGAAAAGATTTTTTAGATGATGATATTGAATTTATAGATGAATAGAGATGTTCATCTTTTTTTTCTTTTTGGTAATATGCTATAATTTTTTTAGTTTGGATGTGATTGTATGGCAGTAAGTTTTAGGGTTGAATGTGATAAAAAATTGGATTATATAGATGTGTTGGAAGAAAAACTAAAAAAAGAGTCATCAAGAATTTTAAGTTTTTTTGAACTAGATGGTCTAAAGCAACAAAAAAAGATAAAAATATGGACTGATAGAGAAAAATATCGAAGATACTTAGAACAGTATGTAGATAAATATTATGAGTGGATGGATGGAGATACTCATGATGGAAATATTAATATGCTTTCTATCGAAGAATGTAGGAAAACAAAATCTCATCAAGATATGACTTTAGAAGAAATGTTAGAAGTAATCACCCACGAATTTGTGCATGCTTGTCAACAAGAAATTAATCCAGATGCTGATAATGTAGAATGGTTTTGGGAAGCGCTCGCTACCAATCTAGCTAATCCTTTTGATCATGTTGCTAGTATGCAATGTGAAGATGATGAACTTATATATCATTTAAACGCTGTTTCTTATAGTTACCCTATATGTTTTACGATAGGTAAGTTCATATTGGAGTCCTATTCTCACGAAACAATTATGGATTATGTTAGAAATCCAGATAAATTAAGAAAAGATGCCAAAACAATTTTTAAAGAAGAGCGAGAATGGTTTTGTAAAAAATATTTACCATTATCGTCATCTCCTAAAGCAGAAAATGAGGATTTTAGGATTTTTGCTGCAGATAATTTGGATAATTTCGCAACAGATTGTTTAGCAACTATCACCGAACAGAAACAGAAAATATTAGATTTCTTCGGGCTAGATCACTTTAGAAAAGTAGAGGTTAATTTATTTGATAATCAAGAAACATTTCTAAATTTTATTAAAAAATTACGTTGGTCGAAGGCAAAGATACCAGAATATTGCAGGGGAACATATGATAATAATATAGTAAATTTATCTATTACAACACCAATAGAAAATCCTAAAAAATTGATGAGTTTAATACTACATGAATTTATCCATATCATTTATAATTTACAGACAGATAGAAGGATTGTATGGTTAGATGAAGGACTTGCCATGAACTTATCCGGAGAAAAGGACGATTTGTTAGATGATACTTTATTTCGTAATTTCTTTGAAGAAAAGATAATCTCAAAAAATCTACCAGAGAATATAAATACTTTAGTTCATGGAACACAATTTATGAATAATTCTTATGATGGATATTCATTATCATATGTTACAGTTAGGTATTTATTAGAGACAAAACCTAAACAAGAAATAGCAGAGATAACTAAAAATAGTGAGAAAGCTTTGGAATTAGGAACGGTTATTTTACCAGAGGCAATTGATTATTATAAAGAAAAATTTTCTATAAATAGGGATGTAAAAGCGACTAGTAAAAAATAATACTAATCGTTTTTAATTTAATAATTTTTTACTTTCATTTAATATTTTTAATTGTTCATCTGTAATACTTGATAATATTAGAAATCGTTCTTCTTTCATTTTTCCTTCTTTTATTAGCTGTGCATTATGAGACTCTAAGTTTGATAGTACAGTAAGTTCATAAATACTGGCGTAGTCTCTCATATTAGTAGTTTTTGCCAAAGTTGGATTTAGATTTCTCCATTCTTTTGCAGTTGATTTAAAAATAATAACATTTAATATATCCGCTTCTTCCGCATATTTTAGCCAGGTTTTATCTTTATAATAATCAGTTTTTGGTAATATATAATTTTTAATGGCATTGGTATGAATTAAATAGTTGTTTTTTGTTAGTATTCTTTTTGTATTCCATTCGATACCTTTATTTTCTTTTTCTTTTAGTCTTTGAACTTCTTTGATTAAATATAATTTAAAAACTGGGCTAATTGCTGATGCAAATTCAAATGCTATATCTTTAGGGCATAGGTTCCTCCATATTTACCATGCTTAGAATATATTCCTATGGCGTTTGTTTTTTCTTATATATTCAGAAACACTTAAGGTAAAAGTTGGAAGACCTGCTTGTTTTTTAAACCCGTCAAATTCGACGGGTTTAAAATTAGAATTGTATAGTATTTCCCATGTTCCTAAAAATTCTAGTGTATTTTTGTTTCTTAACCAGTTCTTTATAATATCATCGATTGATGAATTTCCCTCTTTTGCTTTGGCAATATCTGAAATACATATATAGTCTGTAGCATTCGTTTGTACAATGGATATTTGAATATTATTTACGGTGATTGTATTGTTGTTCATGGCATCTCCTTTTCGTTTGTTATGAGCACTTTAGCAAATTTCTCTAACTAGGTCAAAATAGGGAAAAGAAGAAATGTTTGAGGATGGTTGCCAAAAAATATAAATTTACTTTTTAAAAATATAAAAAGCATATTAAAAATGATGTTTAAATGTTAAGTTTACTATCAACTTAAAATATGATATTCTAATATTAGATAGAGGGATTATATGTATACAAAAACAGTTTCTTCTCCAGTAGGAGATTTAGTTTTAGTTAGTGATGGAGAATATTTAATAGGTCTTTTTATTGCTGGTCAGAAGTATTTTATGGATAGATGTTCCAAAGAATTATATGAAAATAATGATTTAGAAGTATTTCATATAGTAGAGGAATGGTTAAAATCTTATTTTGCAGGAGCAAATCTTAGTATTAAGAGTTTACCGTTAAAACCAGCGGGAACTAATTTTAGGCAGATTGTATGGCAAGAATTATTAAATATTCCCTATGGTGATACCATTACTTATAAGGAATTGGGAAAGAAAGTTGCGGTAAGATTAGGTAAAAGTTCTATGTCATCTCAGGCAATCGGTGGTGCTGTAGGACATAATCCTATTTCCATTATTATTCCTTGTCACAGAGTAATTGGAACCAATGGTAGCCTTACTGGTTATGCAGGAGGGCTTGATAAGAAAGAGTATTTGCTTGCGTTAGAAAAGGCTAATATTCATGGAGGAAATAAAAATGGTAAATAAAGAATTAAAGAAAAATAAAATTAAGATTATTATTTCTGTAGCGATACTTATCCTGGCGGTTCTTCCTGTTATGTTTTCTGTTTTGTCTAAGAAAAGTGATGTTATACCAGATAATTATATAGCAGTATTTCATGGTGGAAGTGGTGAGAAAACATATTCTACTTATATATATAAAGAGAATAATGGTCATATAAACTCTGGTTTTAAATATATAAATACAGAAAATACAACAGAGTTTTATGGTAGTAGTAATTGGATTATTAAAATCACTGGTAAAGGTGAAGTGATGTGGACGGATGATGTCTTTACGGTAGCAGAAAAAAACAATGCTTACTCTTATGTAACATTACCAAATGATAAAAAGACATATACTATAGAAGAATTTCAAAGTATGTTTTTAATGAATTAATAAAGGAATGAGAAATATGAAATATATAGAATCTATCTTTTTAAGCAATACATGTAAAATAGTATTAATGATATTAATTATAATATCTCTTGCTGTGTTTATTTCTCCTAGGGTAGTAAATGCTGAGAATATAGAAGATTATCAGACAATAACTCTTCGTGCTGGTGGAGGAGGAAGTTCAACTGGCTCTTCTAGCTCTGGATCTAGCAGTGGGCATCATACTTCTGGTGCTAGAAGCTATGGAACAGGTGGAGTAATATCTAATATCTTAAGTGCAATTTTAATGGTTATTTTACTTTGTATTGGAACTATTGTTTTGTATTTTAAAGTATTACGTTCTTCTTTTAATAGTAAACGATATATGCGTATGTTAGATGATAAAGATATTACTTGGAATTATAAAAATATTGAAAGACAAGTAATTGATAGTTATTATACTATTCAAGAAGCCTGGGCAGAAGGTGATATGAAAAATGCGAAAGGTTATATGACTAAAGAGTTATATGAAAATTTCCAAAGCAAGCTAGAATGGATGGAAGTAAAGAAACGAAAAAATGTATTAGAAAAAATTAGACTAGTTAATGTAAAACCAATTTCTGTTCATGATGATGAAGATGATAAAAAAGATTTAATTTGGTTTTATATCAAAGGAAAAATGATTGATTATATGATTGATACAGAAACTTTAGAAAAAGTAGGTGGAAGTATGAAGGCTACTTCTTTTGTAGAGTTTTGGAAGTTTACTAGAACTAAAGATAATCGCTGGGTACTATCAAAAATATTGCAACAAGAAGAAGCAAATAAAATTACGTTTCAATAGAGGTGGATATGATAGATAAAGTTGGAGGAGTTATTTTAAAAGATAAGAAAATATTAGTTCAAAGAAAAAATAATGGTAGAGAAGAATGTATTATTCCTGGTGGTAAAAGGGAAGGCAGTGAGTCTGATTTTGAGACATTACAACGCGAATTAATGGAAGAGTTAAGTGTTAGACTGATAGATACAGAATATCTTGGTACTTATCAAGATATTGCTGTTTTTTCTAATAAACAATTACAAGTTATTACTTATCTTGTAAAAATAGAAGGAGAAATACAGTGTAATAATGAAATAAAAGAAGCTCTCTGGATTGATAGAAATTATAAAGAGTTAGGAATAAAAGTAGGTAGTATTCTAGGAGATTATGTTATTCCAGAATTGATTAAAAGAGATTTAATGTAATAAAGTAAAAAATAAAATGAAGGGTGAGAAATAAGTATGAATAACTATTTTAATTCTGATAGTTTTATAAATGAATTAAGACCATTAAAGACTATTTTAAAAAATCAAAGTGTTAATCAAAATATTAGACTAATAGAATATATCGTAGGTAAAGCGGTACAATATTTTATAATGTTTGATAATAGAGATAAATCAATTATGAATGAAGTATCTTCATTTGTTGGTAAAATAACGGACTTTATGTCAAAAGAAAATATTTCTTCTGTGTTTAGTAATTCTAAATTAGATGGATATATAAATGAGTTATATTTGGGTACGATTTTAGCTAAGAACAATATGACAAAAGAAAGTCTAACAGATGATGATAAAAAAATCAAACTATATCAATATATGGTTAGTCATATTGCTAATAGGAAAAATAAATTTCACGCATTTAATTCGGCATCTTATGAAAGTATAAAAGAGCATGGTCTTGATTCAAAATTTAAAATAACGAAAGATGATGAAATTAATCATATTAATCAGATTTTTGAATCTTATGGTGTCAGTATGATATTTGGTTGGCATCAATTAAATTGTATTGGAAAAGTATATTATTCAAATAATCCATCTGTTGCTTATTACTATGCAGAAAATTCTCCTGAATGGTTTTCGCAGTTTACAGGCCAAGGGTTTCCGTTTAATAATTTTAATATAGAATATAGTCGTTCAGCTTTTCTAGAAGGAGATTATACAGCAGCAAAAAATAATTTAGAAATATTAATGAGTAATAAAAAATTTACTAGACAAGATAAGGATACAGTTTTCTCTTTTTTTGATCGTAGTTGGAAAATATATGCCAATAATAATCCAATGTTAGCAATTATTCCCGACGATTCAGCAAGTGATGATTTTGAATATTGGACCAATCAATTGTTAACAGAACCCTACTATAGGGATGATATTAAACATGCATTAGGGCTCTGTTTTGATATAAATAGTAATACAGATTGCCAGACATCTGAGGTAATTAATGTAGATGATGCAATGTTTATAGAATTGCCTAAATATAGTGAGGTTATAAAGAAAATTAATTCTCCTCAAGTAGTAGAAACGTTAGAGGAAACAGAAAATATAAGTGATGAAAGTTTACATGAAAAACTAATGAGCTTAGCTCATTCTAAAATTGCAGTAAGAAGAGATGAGAATGGTCAAGAAGAATGGGTAAGTAAGCATGGTGTTGAAGAAGTAGAGAAAGTAAAAAGGATATTGAAAGATGATGCAGTATATAAAGCAATAATTACCGATAAGTTTGGGACAGGTTCATATTTAAATGGTTGGATAGGATTATTTGATAGTAAAATTATAAACGATGTAGAAAATATTAGACTTTTGGCATTAAATAAACCTACTTATATGAGTTATGTATCTCAAGAGTATCGAGAGGATTTGACGTTAATGAGAAATTGTGCATCCCAAGACGGTATTCATCCTATATTGACTTGTTATGTAGGTGAAAATGTTCAAAATGATTTTCAATTTATATCTAACTTGATTATTAATTCCAATGATAAAACCTTTGATTTCTTCGGTTCTTCTGCTGGAAGTATAAGAGGTAGTAAAATGCGCTATGGAAAATCAATTGGTTTAAGTGTTCAAGAAAATCCTGATTTTTGGATATTACTAAATTCTAAAATAGAAAGCATTAATCAAAAATCTACCAGATTTATTCCTCCTTTTTCTATAGAAAAAGAATTAGGATTAGCAACAGGTACAATGGCAGCTGATATGTTGCTGTCAGATCATCCAGTAGAAAATATCCAAGAAAGTCATAAAAAAATATAGAAACTGGAAATATTTCCAGTTTTAATTTGCCAATTTAACAACAATTACATCATCTATTTATTGGATACTATTTTTATTAGTGTAAAGAATTATATTTTTAAATATTCCAAGTACACTATCTAGAATAGAAATAAGTAGTACTAGAACTACTCCTCCATATTATCTAAAGCTGTTGCAACAATTATTAGATAATTTACAGTTAGAAATTAAATTAAAAAAATCTGTATCAATTCTATACAAAAGAAAAAATGATAGAGAATCGTAAAAATATCAATTTTTTAGATGAAAATATTTCTAATACAACGTAATGTTTATACCCTGATAGTGGTAGAATGCATGGAGAAAAAACTACTAAATATTGTGGATACTGTTTGCCATGTGTAATTAGACAAGTCTCAATTAAGAAGGCTAGAATTACGGATAGTAGCTTATATAGAGATAGTAAATTTAATAATTTTGATATTGTTAAAATGAATTAGTAGGATTAGTGATTCAAAACATGCCTTTATGTCAATTCAAAAAACAGGTCTATTAGTGATAATATAAAAAATATTGATATATGTAAGAGGGATGAAAGAATATATAAATTCTTTAAAATAAGTACTAAAGTTGAGAAAAAACTCGGCTTTTTTGGTATAATTATATTGAGAAACTTTGAAAGGAGATTAGCTATGAAAAATAATATGATTATATATATATCAAAAGATGGTAATGTAAAAGTTGATGTTAATATTCAAAATGAAGATATATGGATGAGTCAAGATGTAATGGCTAATCTTTATGATACCACTAAAAATAATATTTCTATGCATTTAAAAAATATCTTTGAGGAAGGTGAATTAGAAAAAGATTCAGTTGTTAAGAAATTCTTAACAACTGCCAGTGATGGTAAAAAATATAATGTTTTACACTATAATTTAGATGCTATTATTGCTGTAGGGTATAGAATAAATTCTAAAAAAGCAACTGAATTTAGAATATGGGCAACGAAAGTTTTAAAAGATTATATGGTTAAAGGGTTTGTCTTAGACGATGAAAGAATAAAAAATAATGGTGGAAGTCCATACTTTGAGGAATTGCTTGCTAGAATTCGTGATATTAGATCTTCAGAAAAGATATTCTGGAGAAAGGTATTAGATATTTAATGCAACTTCAATTGACTATGATCCTAAAAATAAATTATCAATAGAATTTTTTAAAACTGTGCAGAATAAGATGCATTATGCTACACATGGACAAACTGCTGCTGAAATCATATTTTATAGAGTTGATTCGAAAAAAAATAATTTAGGCCTTACTAATTTTAAAGGCAATTGTCCAACAAAGAGTGAAACTGAAATCGCTAAAAATTATCTAACAGAGGAAGAACTTAATACTTTAAACAGGATGGTTTCTGCTTATTTAGATGTAGCAGAGATTAATGCTTTAGATAGGAATCCAATGACTATGAAAGATTGGATAAATGAATTAGATTCATTTCTAAAAATGACTAGAAAAGATATATTGAAAGGAACAGGTACCATATCACATAAAGAAGCTTTAGAAAAAGCGCATAGAGAATTTGATAAATATATGCAAAAACACTTAACTATTGCTGAACAAGATTATTTAGAAATGTTAAATAAAGAAGTAGAAGAAATTGATAAATGATAAAAAGGGGGAATCGAATCTAAAATAATTATTATTAATCAAAATGAATAATGGTAAAACAAAAAGAATGAAACGCTAAAATATTAAAAAAATATTTCTAATCTTTAAGTTTAATATTTTTTAGTATAGTCAGTATGAGTCATTTAATCAGTTCCTTTTGATGTTTTATAGACAATTACATTGTATCATAAGTTTCTGAAATAACTCTCTTTGATAGACCAAAATAGTGTCAGCAATTTTACTAACTAAATTATTTATTATAGAACCAAAAAACTGAGGATTTCTCAGTTTTTAGTTTGAAAGTTTAACAACAATTACATCATCTATTTCTTGGATACTATCTTTATCAGGATATATTTTCATGTCTTTATATTCTTTTGTTTCTAATATTTTTTGATAAGTATCTAAATCAACAAATGTGATTGGAAAACCTAGATATTGTTCCATAAAACGACTCCAACCATTTTTCATATTGGTAAACTCGCTCCAAAATAGAGGATAATTAGAGACGTAACCATAAGTAAGATTAGATAGCTGATTAAGTTCTGTGTTTCCACTTTGTATATAATATTTATTTTTACTAATATCACCAGAAATCATTACGGGTTTATTATAGTCAATTTCTATTATTTTTTCTCTTATATCACTCGCAATAGTATATGTTTTATGATAAGTCTGTTCTAATACTTTATAAGTAGCATTATCTTGAATATAATATCCACGAATCATAAAGATAAATATAAGAACACTTATAACTTGTAATACTTTGTTATTGTTAATTAAGTAACAAAGAAAGAAAAATAATAAGAGATAGGCTGTTCCTTGTAATATTTGCATATTAGTATCTGGAATAATAATAGTAATTACATTCATAGTAATTGGTAGTAAAAATAAGAATAGATAGAATAATAAAGAATATTTTATAGATATTTTTTTTCTAAGAATAAGGACGATAGATGCGGTTATTAGTAATAATAGAAAAATAAAATTTAGATAGTTCATACCAATATTAGTAGTATTTACAATGCTATCGGTAAAGTAGAAGTCATAAAATGTTTGATAGGAATGAAGTAAGCCTTCAGGTATTTCTAGTAGCGATTTTATTCCTACTGTATTTGCTCCTTTATAAGTACTTAGTTCTACATGAGTTATTAGTAACGATAGTTTCATTAATATATAGTAGAAAACTGTTCCTAGTAAGATAATAAGAAAAGAAATAAAGAATTTTTTCCAGTCAAACTTCTTTTTTATAATTTGTATCATCCAGTATAGTAATAATAAAGTAAGGCCGATAGCAAGATAGGCTTGATACATACTGAGTGCTAATGTTGTTAAAATACAAGGTAGGAAGTATTTACATAATTTGTTTTTACCATTTATTAAAAGATAGATTGCTAATGTAGTAGCAAAAAATGCTAGACTATAGGGAAGAGAACAATAATGGAAAAGAAGAGTGCAGGAGATGATAGGAGATAGAATAATTAGTAGACAACTAAGTATTTGTAAATATTTCTTTTTTATTTCCAATAAATCTAAAATTAAAATAATACTACCGGTTATAAAGAATATACTAAGTATGATTTCTAGTTCTGGTACTATAATAAATCCTTTTAATAATCCATAAAAATATAGTCCAAATCTACCTAGAGAAATTTCCCAGGCATATCCAGAATAATAATTGGTATTTAGTAATACATCACCTGTTAATAGTGTTTTTGTAAATAATGGAAGATGTAATATAGTACAGGCAAGGATACTAAAAATAATTATTAGTTTGTATTCTTTTATTAATTCTTTTATTTTTTTCATAATATCACCAATTTCATTTTATCATAGGTTAGAACAAAATGATTAAGTAAACTTAATTTTCCTTGGTCGTCACCTTCCAAGTTTCCTGTTTCACAGACTAAATAAACTTACTTTTCCACAGGCTTAACATCCGATAGTCGCTACCGTAGTTTGTTTTGCTTTTGTTTCTTTCTTTTTCTACTTTAATTCCATCATATACTTCTTCAATCTTTCTAAATAAGGATGTTCTACTTGCAAGTTTTTTAAATCTTTTATCCTATCAAAACAAGATAAAGTCTCTTTTCTTTCTTCATAAAGTAGTTTTTGCTTTTCTAAATAATGATTATAAACAATTCTAGTACAACCAAATGTTTTTTGAATTAACACTACTTGATTAGTTGTAGGATACATACAAAACTGATAAGCTCTATATATAATATTCTTTCCTTGATAGGAACACTATATAATACATTTATTCGCACATCAACTATTTTTTATCAAGGTTTCAAATTTACATTTTTAGAAGCAGATTCCTTATAAATAAAAATAAGATAGCGATATCAATTATAGGTACATCAAATGATTCAAATTTTGTCTTGTTTATATAATATGATAGGAGGTGAGAAAATGTTAAAAGGAATTGATATTTCTAGATATCAAGCAGGTATCAATATTGAAGCATTAGAGATAGATTTTGTCATTGTAAAAGCAACAGAAGGAGTTGGTTATAGTGATTCTAATTATATAGAGTATTTAGAACAAGCAATTAATAGTAATAAGAAAATAGGTCTTTATCATTATGCAAGACCAGATTTAGGTAATACGGCAGAAGATGAAGCTACTTGGTTTGTATCAAAAGCAAATAGTTATATTAAACGCGCTATTCTTGTTTTGGATTGGGAAGTAGATGTTAGTAATATTAACTGGGCTTATAACTTTTTGAAAACAGTTTATGAAAAGACTGGAGTTAGACCAATTATTTATATGAGTGTTTATCCTGCTGATAATTATGATTGGAGTAGAGTTGTTAATGGTGATTTTGGTCTCTGGATAGCAAGTTATGGTGCTAATACTGGGGCACCTGGAACTCCTCCTACTAATAAATACTGGCCTTTTTATATTTTATGGCAATATACATCGAAGGGTTATCTTAACGGGTATTCTGGAAATTTAGATTTGGATTATTTTTATGGAACTAAAGAAGTCTGGAATAAATACGCAAATCCTAATCAGGAAGAAATAGTTCCTGAACCTACACCAACACCAGAAAGTTATTATGAAGTAGGAGATGTTGTTTCATTTGATTATTTATATAGAAATAGTTATGCACAAGGTAGGGTTTCTTCTCTTATTCATAGTGGAACAATTACTAGAGTAATTACAGGAAGACCTGCTCCTTATTTAATTAATAATGGTACAGGATGGCTTTCTAATGATTTAATATTGTCATCTATTGTTAATGATTTTACTATTGGAACTAAAGTAAAAACAATAAAACAAGGAAATGCTTCTTCTGATGGTAGTAGTAATAGGGCTAAAAAAGGTATAGAAGGTACTATTACTAGGATTATACCTGATGCGAAATATCCTTATCTTGTTTCAAGTTCTGTTCCTTTAGGATGGTATCAAAAAGATGCATTAGAAAAGTTATAGCTATGATATAATAAATAAATAGGTGGTAATATGATTTTAAATGTAAGTGGTAGAACAGATATTGTTGCATTTTATACTCCTTGGTTTATTCATAGGTATGAAGAGGGATTTGTTGATGTAAGAAATCCATTTAATCCTAAATTGGTTAGTAGAATTTATTTTAAGGATGTAGATGCTATTATGTTTTGTACTAAGAATCCTATACCGATTCTTCCTTGTTTAGAAAGAATTGAAAAACCAAAAATATTTCATATTACCTTAACACCATATTTAAAGGATATTGAACCTAATTTACCTTCTAAGTCAGATATTCTTATGGCTATTAGAGAAGTGTCTAATATAATAGGAAGTGAATATACTTATGTTCGCTATGATCCAATATTTATTAATGATAGATATACTATTGATTATCATATTAAAATGTTTGAAAGAATGTGCTGTAATCTAGATGGATATGTTAAACATATTATTGTTTCTTTTTTAGATGATTATAAAAATGTAAGGAAAAATATTAGAATACTTAGACCTAAAACACTTACTAAAGAAGATTATAAAAAGATAGGAGAAAATTTTTCTAGTATAGCAAAAAAATATCATATGACGGTACAGACTTGTTTTGAAGAAGAAAATTTAGTAGAATATGGTTTTATTAAAGAAGACTGTCTTGGTGTTATGCTGGCCCGGGAGTTAACAGGTAAAGATAAATTTAAAAAGTGGAAGGCTCGTAAGGGTAGTAAATGTAATTGTGTAGAGATGGTAGATATTGGTTTTTATAATACTTGTTGTCATTTTTGTAAATATTGCTATGCTAATTTTGATGAGAAACAGGTAAAAGAAAATATGAAAAAACACGATAAAAATTCTTCTTTAATTATTGGCAATTTGGAAACTGATGATATAATAAAAGTAAGGAAATGAAATAATAGTCATATAATTAGTACAAGGGAGGTATAGATATGTCAGAAGAACAAATTAGAACGGAAATAGATAAAGCAGCAGGTAATAATAAAATTGAAGGTTATGATGTTTCATTGGAAGAAAAAGATTTAATATTAAGAATTTTTGAGAAATATAAAGGTGATTATGGTGATAAAGCAATAGACTCTTTATTGTATGGATTAGTAACTGAGGTAAATGATATGAAAGAAGGTAGTAGCTATGAAAAGCATAAAAAGTAGAGTAGAAGAAGCACAGGAGAGTCATTCTAAATATTGTTATCCAGGTAGTGATGTATTAATAAATAAACTAGGAATTTAAAATCAAGAAGATTTAGATGTTGCTGAAAGAAGAATTACTACTTTAATGTTAACAGCTATTCAAGTTAGAGAGATTCCTAAACCATCTACTTTATTTTCAGCACCATATTATTTAAGTTTACATAAAGAAGTATTTGAACGTATTTATGATTTTGCTGGAGAAATCAGAGGAGAAAATATTTCAAAAGGAGGAACTCCGTTTTGTAGACCAGAATTTATTTTTAGATATTTAAGTGATACTTTAGATACGCAAGGTAGGAAATTGACACGTATAAAAACAAGAGATGATATTACTACTTGGTTAGCTGATTGTTATGGAGAATTAAATATTATTCATCCATTTAGAGAAGGTAATGGTAGGATTGCTAGAGAGTTTTTAAGGGAATCTGTAGAATGTATGGATAAATACTTAGGTTTTAATTATGAAATTGATTTTTCGGGAGTAAATGAACATAGTAGTCAAATGTTTATGCATGCTTCTATTGTTAGTGCAAGAGCAGCAGATAACCGGGAATTGAAAGATTTTTTTGAAGGTATTTTAAAAGAAAAACAAAACGTAGAAACATATAAAAGTGTAAAGTAATCTAAATAAGTTGTGTTAAAGATATTAAGCAATACTAATATGTTTATTTATTAGTGTTGCTTTTTTTTGATTGGTAAATATTTAGTATAAAGCAATGAAAACACTATGGTAACATGTAACATTTTTTTGTTAAGTAATTACTTGTAAAATTTTCAAAATTAGTAACTAAGACAAATAAATTTTCTTTTTCTTTTTTTGTTTTAAAGTTAGAAGAAAATATACAAAACGTCTAGTGTAGTTTAAAATGATATGTTATAATAATGTTAATACAAAGAATAGAAAAGTATTGGTAGTAGAGGAGTGAGATTAAATGAATAATAAGGTTAAGCAAAGATATGGTGTTTTTGCTTGTATCGTAGCTTTAGTTGTCGTGAATATTTTTTCTTTTGTATTAATTTATAAAGAAACAAATGAGTTTCTTGGTTCAATTGCGAAGCCGAGTGAGGCAGTTACTTATCAACAAAGAGTAGAACAATTGAGTTTATTAGGAGGTCCTTCTAAAGATGAGACTGTAAATATTACAGCTGAGACTGCAGGAAGTGTATTAGGTGCAGATCAACGTGTTTCATTAAGCGGTAATATTTATTATGCTACTTTAGCCAATGGTGAAAGAAGTAATAAATGGGCTGTGTTGATTCATGGATTTATGATGACAGGAGATTTGATGGCTAGTGCTGTTGGTCAAATGTATCTAGATCAAGGTTACAATGTTTTAGCACCAGATTTGCGTGGTGCTGGAAATAGTCAAGGTAAAACCGGCATGGGATATTCAGAATCGCTAGATATTTGGGATTGGTTAACTTTCTTAAATACAAATTATAGTGTGGACGAAGTTATTGTTCATGGTATATCTTTAGGTGGTGCAACTACTTTACAATTATGGAGTCAAAAAGAACAGGGTAGAGATTTAGTAAGTCAACATGTTGTTGGATTAGTGGATGATTGCGGTTATACTTCTATGACTGGTATTATTCAAGGATTGTTAGCAACTCCAGATGGTATAAATGAGTTGGCTCAAATGTTAAATTTACCTGAACTTCCAAGCTTATATGATCTTATTGGAGAAGAAAATATCAAGAAGTTTTTAATTAACTTTGTTGGTGTAGGATTAAATGAAAGCAATTTTGATTATTATCAAGATACGTTTGCTGCTGGTAGAGTGTTTAGTGATGTACCAATATTGGTTATTCACGGAACCAATGATACCACAGTACCATATAACAATAGTGTAACTGTAATAAATGAAGCAAAGAATCGTAATTTAAAAACAACATTTTGGTCAGTTGAAGGTCAACCACATGCATTTATCGTTGCTGGAATTAATAAACAAGAATACCGTAATCAAGTGATTAACTTTGTTAATGAAGTGACTAAAAATCCAATTGATTCTTCTAAGTTACCATCTACTGGAGGAGATAGTGGTGATGTAGTGACTAATATTGTATCTACAGTTGGAGATTTATTTAATGGATTGTTAGATATCATTAAACAAATTTTTCCTAAGTTTTAATTTGAAAAACTAAACAATTACTATGATTGTAGGTGATAAAATTGCTAGAACAAAATAGACAACAATTAGATAAGAATCAGTATGTAATTACGGTAATTGAAGATGATAATATACGAAATATTAATTTGATGAGTTTTAATAAATCTAGAGTAAGTTTTGGTAGAGGAGAAGAAAATGATATTGTATTAACTTCTCCTCTAGTTTCAGTAAATCACGGTTTTTTTGAATTGTCAGATAATTCTATTTCTGTTGTTGATAATCAAAGTACTAATGGTATTTTTGTCAATAATAATAAAATGAGTCAAGCAATATTAAAGGACGGGGACTCAGTTAAGATAGATGATCCTGTCGAACCTCTTATGCGAGGAATTATCTTTATATTATCTACCTCAGGTAAAGTAGATGATTGGCAACAGATTGATTTACATAAGAAGCCAGTTATAACAATAGGAAGGGATCGAAACTCTGATATTTTAATTAATCATGTTTCTGTTTCTTTGAAACATGCTATTATTACTGAGAAAAATCATCACTTTATAATTAAAGATAATAATAGTACTAATGGAATTCTTATTAATGGTGTGTTGTTAAAAGGAGAAGCAATACTAAAAGAAAGAGATGTTATTTTAATAGCAAATGCTAAATTAATATTTTATAAAGACCATTTGTTATATCAGATGAGTGATTATGGAGTGTCTTTAGATGCTGTTGATATTACTAAGACAGTAAAAGTAAAGGGTAGAAAAAAAGATATATCTCAACATGTTAATTTATCTATTAAGCCAGGGCAATTTGTTGCTTTTGTTGGTGGTTCTGGTGCTGGTAAAAGTACTTTTATGAACTGTATTAGTGGTGTTTCTAGACCTACTAGTGGAAAGGTTTATGTCAATGGTAATGATTTGTTTGCTAATTACGCAGTATTAAAAAATATTATTGGTTATGTACCACAACAAGATATTGTATTTACAGATTTAACATTAAGAGATATGTTAAAATATGCAGCTGATTTAAGAATGCCAGATGATGCTACTGATAGTGAAAAGAAAAATAGAATTAAAACTGTTTTAGATATTGTAGAGTTAACAGGAAAAGAAGATGTTATGATTAGGAATTTGTCAGGAGGACAAAGAAAAAGAGCTAGTATTGCTGTTGAATTAATTGCTGATCCTAAACTTTTCTTTTTAGATGAACCAACTAGTGGTCTTGATCCTGGTACGGAACGAAGTATTATGCAAACTCTTCGTAAGATGGCTGATAGTGGAAAAACAATTATATTAGTTACACATACTACTTTAAATTTACATCTATGTGATAAAATTGCTTTTTTTGGATCTGAGGGAAGGTTATGTTTTTCTGGACCTCCTAAAGATGCGTTAGAATTTTTCCATGTAACAGATTTTGTTGATATTTATACTTTTTTAAATAAAGATACAGATACCTGGTATCAGACATTTAATAATTCTAGTTATAAAGATCATGTTACTAGTAAAGAAAATCAGAGTGTTACTAGAGCAAAGAATAAAAAATCATTTATAAAGCAATTTTCTACATTATCTAAAAGATATGCTAAAACAATATTAAATAATAAACAACAATTAATGTTATTGTTGTTGCAAGCGCCAATTATTGCTTATTTATTGACTTGTGTTGTTAGTGATGAAGTGTTTCACTCTTATGATGAAGCTAAGATGTTTTTGTTTGCTATGTCTTGTTCTTCTATCTGGTTAGGGTTTTTAAATTCCATTCAAGAAATATGTAAGGAACGAGTTATTTTAAAGAAAGAGTATATGGCTAATTTAAAATTGCCAGCATATTTAGGTTCGAAAATGATAGTTCAGTGTTTATTAGCTCTGCTTCAATCTGTTTTACTAGTTGTTACTGTTTCTATATTTATGGAGGTGCCTGATGAAGGAATTATCATGTCTTGGAAACTCGAAACTATTTTAGTTTGTTTCTTGACTATTGTTTCCGCATCGGCATTAGGTCTTACTGTTTCTACTGTATCTAAAAATGCTAGTGTTGCGATGAGTTTTGCTCCGTTGTTACTGGTTCCACAATTACTTTTCTCTGGAATTATGTTTCCTTTAGAGGGAGTTATTAATAAAGTATCTTATGTTATTTTATGTCGCTGGTCTGTAGAAGCTTTAGGTACTACTAATAATCTAAATAATTTAACTGATGTAATTCAAGAGATTATTCCAACTTATGTTAGAGAAGAGGAAAGTTTCTATACTTTTACTGCAGAACATTTTACAACAGATATTTCTATTATTATATTGATGATGATTATATTATTAATTGTATGTTTCTTTATATTAAGACATCAATTAGAAAGAAGTAGATAAAATGAAGAGAAGATTATGGAATAATTGGGAAGTAATAGATAAATTAGGACAAGGTAGTTATTCTGAAGTATATAAAGCAGTAAAAAAGGTTGATGGAATATCTTTATATTGTGCAGTAAAATATATCTCTTTGCCTAAAGTACAAAAAGAAAAAGATAGTACTGTAAAAAGTATTGATGAAATTATTGCTAATCTAAAGCAAGAGATTAATATTATTCAAAAATTAAATGGTCATAAGAATATTTTAAATTATTTGAATTTTCATCAGGAACCTAGAGATGATAAAAAGGGTGCTGACTGTTATATTTATATGGAATTGGCAGAAGATATTGAAAAATATTTTAATAGAGTAAAAAGAGATGCTGCTGAGATATTGCAACTGGGTATTGATATATGTCAGGCCTTAGAAGTTTGTGAAGATAAACATATTATTCATAGAGATATTAAACCAAGTAATATATTTCGAGGAGAAGATGGTGTTTTTAAGTTAGGAGATTTTGGAACAGCAGTTATTTTAGGACAAGAAGTTAAAGAATTTCATGGAACCTATAATTATATTGCTCCAGAAATTTATAATCAAGAAACACCAGATTATACGAGTGATTTATATTCTCTGGGACTAGTTATGTATAAATTATTAAATGATAATAAATTACCATTTGCTGATAAGACTACTTCTGATGCAAAAGCGATTGATCAAAGACTTAGTGGTAAGGCTTTACCGAAAATAAAAGGGATAGATGCTGATATTATACAAGTTTTACTAAAAGCATGTGCCTTTAAAAAAGAAGATAGATATCAGACTTCTACTGAATTTGCAGCAGATTTAAAAAAAGTTCATTTTAAGATTGCTGGAGAAGTACATAAAACAAAAGAGGTTTCTAATTTTGATAAAACTATTAGTATTCAGGAGATGAAAAAATTAGAGACTAAAGAGAGGCATTCTTTTAAGCAGTTATTTAATGATGACCATAGGAAAAAGTTTAAGAAATTTTTAGGTAGATTTATTGGAACTCTTATTATTGCTTGTATAGTTTTGTTATTCTTGACACAATGTAATAAAGATAAAGAATGTAAAGATGGATATATTAAGCGATTTAATATGTGTGTTGAAGGATATTATACTTGTGATGATGAGGGATATACTTTAAATGGTGATCAGTGTGAAAAGGTACTAGAAACTAAGGATGCAATCCCTGAGATTGGTTGTGAGAAGGGTTATCAGATGCAAGGACAGTTATGTGTTAAGAGTGATACGAAAAAGGCAGATAATGGTCTTTATTGTCAGACAGGATATACACTTAATGGAACTATGTGTCAAAGACCAGATGTAAGACAACCAGTTGTTAATGCTAGTTGTCCAAATGGTTATACGTTGTATGAAGAAAAATGCGTTAGTTTAGATTATCATGAAGCTACTATGAAGCAAACTTGCCCAGATGGTTATAATTTAACTAATGGTGTCTGTGTAAAAAGTGAGACTAATAATAGTTATTTAAAGAAAAGGTATTCTTGTCCCAATGGTGGAACTTTAAATGGTACTAAATGTGAAGATGTTCAAGATGCACAGAGAAATCCTTATACTTGGTGGATGCCTTATAGTTGTCCTTCTAATGATTATCAATTGATTGGAACAAAATGTTATAAAACCTATGATGCTACTGCTACAAATTATTGTGAGCAGGGAATATTAAATGGTTCTAATTGTGTTGTTACTTCTATGGTTGCTGCTACTACTACTTTTGAATGTGCTGCAGGATATGAAGTAGTTGGTAATCAATGTACTAAAGCACTAGCGCAAGCTCCTAATGTTACTTTATCATGTGATACTGGTTATGAATTAAATGATAAAGTTTGTCAGAAGGTATTAACATTACCTGCAGAGAATGGTTATCATTGTGATGAAGGATATACATTAGATGGTAGTAATTGTAAATTATATAGTCAAGTTGCTCCAACTACTAAATATAAATGTAGTAATGGTTATGAATTAAGAGATGATAAGTGTGTAAAATTAGATACTAAGAAGGCAAAAGCACATTATGGAAAAAAAGAAGAGAGTGAAAATGAAGAAACAGCAAGTTAACTCTTTCTTTTTTTTTATTTTTGTAGTAAAATTATTTTGTCAGATAAATTGCCCTATAGCCAAGCGGTAAGGCAGTGCGCTCTGACCGCACGATGCGTTAGTTCGAATCTAACTAGGGCAACCAAGATTATTAAGCTTTCGAAAGAAGGCTTTTTTCTTGCAATTTTAGTGATTATAGTTTATCATTAAATAGAAAACAAATGAGGTGAGATAATGACTGAAAAAGAACGTATAGAGTTAGCAGAATTACTTTTTCCAAATATAGATAAGACAAGAGAATATTATGAAGAAATGTATCCTGAAAGAAATTTACCAGAGGGAGCAATGGTGACTAGATATGGTCCTAGTCCAACGGGTAGTGTTCATCTAGGAAACTTATTTTCTGCTTTTTGTGATATGGTATATGCTAGACAAAGCAATGGTGTATTCTTTTTAAGAATAGAAGATACGGATCAAAAAAGAGCAGTAGAAGGTGGTATAGAAAATATTACTGGTGTTTTAAAAGGGTTTGATATAACACCAACAGAAGGATATGGTTTTGATGGTAGTTATGGTCCATATAAGCAAAGTGAAAGAACTGAAATCTATCAAACCTATGTTAAAGACTTAATTATAAAAGGACTTGCTTATCCTTGTTTTATGACGGAAGAAGAGATTGCTCAGATTAGGGAAGAACAAGAAATTAATAAAGTACAAATTGGTATCTATGGAATGTATGCAGTAGATAGAGATTTATCTTTGGAAGAAATTAAAGAGAAGTTAGCAAATAACGAAGAATATGTAATTCGCTTAAAATCTCCAGGTGACCCTAATAAGCAAATAGAAATTGTCGATTTAATTAAAGGTAAAATGAAACTTCCTGAGAGAAATTTAGATGATATATTACTAAAGAAAGATGGTACTCCTACTTATCATTTTGCTCATGTAATTGATGATCACCTAATGCATACAACACATGTTATTCGTGGTGATGAATGGGTATCTAGTCTACCTTTACATATTCAGTTATTTGAACTATTAGGATTTACTCCCCCAAAGTATGCTCATATTGCACCAATTACGATTAAAGATAGTGAAACAGGTACGATTAGAAAACTATCTAAAAGAAAAGATCCCTGGGCAGGAGCTAAATTCTATGAAGAAAGTGGTATTCCAATAGAAGCTTTACATTTGTATCTAGCAACGATTACTAATACAAACTTTGAAGAATGGTATTTAAATAATCAGGATAAGACAATTAAAGATTTTGAATTTTCTTTTGATAAACAAGCTATTGGTGGTACATCATTCGATGAAGCTAAGTTAAATAATCTTTGTAAAACTTATTTCTCACGTAAGAGTGGAGAAGAAGTTTATAATGAAACTTTAGTTTATACCGAGAAATTTGATAAAGAATATAATAAATTATTAAAAGAAAATAAAGAAGATATGATTCAGTTCTTAAGTATTGAAAAAGATGGTCCTAGACCTAGAAAAGATATTGCTAAATATTCTGATGTAAAAGAAGAATTTTCTTATGCGATTGATTCTATGTTTGAGGATGAGTTTTACTCTAAATATGATGGTGATAAAACATATGATATAGAATTAATTAAAGAATATGTAGAAGGACTAGATTTAGATACAACTAATGAAGAATGGTTTAATGCTACAAAAGAATTTGCAAGTAGTCATGGTTATGCTGCAAGTCCAAAAGATTATAAGAAAAATCCTGATGATTATAAAGGACATGTTGGAGATATCTGTGAAGCAATTCGTGTTATGATTACTGGAAGAACTAAATCTCCTGATTTATTCTCTATTATGAAAATACTAGGTAAAGATAGAATTAATAATAGAATTGAATTATATAGAAAATATAGTAACAAGTAGAAGTATATCTTTATGTATACTTCTTTTTTTAGAAAGGATTTTGTATGAAATATGATTATATTATAGTAGGGTCTGGTTTGTTTGGAGCAACTTTTGCAAATCTTGCAAAAAGAGATGGAAAGAAAGTTTTAGTAATTGAAAAAAGAAATCACATTGCGGGAAATGTGTATACCGAAGAAATAGAAGGTATTCAGGTACATAAGTATGGAGCGCATATTTTTCATACTGATGATAAAGAAGTCTGGGATTACGTGAATAGTTTTGTAGAGTTTAATCGTTATACAAACTCGCCAGTTGCACGTTATAAGAACGAGATTTATAATATGCCATTTAATATGAATACTTTTGCTAAAATCTGGGATGATGTAATTACACCAGAGGATGCTAAAAGACATATAGAAGAAGAAAGAAAAGAAATGGAAGGCAAGACTCCAGAAAATTTAGAAGAGCAAGCTATTTCTCTAGTAGGAAGAACTATCTATGAAAAATTAGTCAAAGGTTATACGGAAAAACAATGGAATAAAGAATGTATTGATTTACCAGCGTTTATTATAAAGAGACTACCTGTTAGATTTACTTATGATAATAATTATTTTAATGATAAATATCAAGGAATACCTATTGATGGTTATACAAAATTAGTTGAAAAAATGTTAGAAGGAATAGAGGTAAAACTAGGAGAAGATTTTTTAGAGAAAAAAGACTATTATAAAAGTCTAGGTAAAAAAATTGTTTATACTGGTATGCTTGATGAATATTTCGATTGTAAATTAGGAAGATTAGAATATCGATCTTTAAGATTTGATACGAAAATATTAGATATGGAAAATTTTCAAGGCAATGCTGTTTTTAATTATACGGGAGATGAAGTTGATTATACGAGAGTGATCGAACATAAACATTTTGATAATACCAAAAGTGATAAGACAGTAGTTACCTATGAATATCCAGATGATTGGACAGAAGAAAAGGAAGCATATTATGTTATAAATGATGATAGAAATAATAGACTAAAAGAAGAATATATGATGCTTGCTAAAGGTGAAGAAAACGTTATTTTTGGTGGTAGACTTGCAGAATATAAATATTATGATATGGATGACGTTATTAGGAGTGCTATGGATACTTATCGTAAGTAATACTCTTGGAATAATGTATTTGATATAATCATGATTGTTTCATAAATTCACTAATTAGTTAGGTTTTATAAAAATTGAGGGGATTCATATGAATAATATAACAGAATTATTACTTCGAGATTTAAAGCGAGGAATTAATGATTTAATTTCTACCGCCAAAAGAGGAAATATTATTTACGAAATTAAAGATAAGTTGAATAAAGAAAAGATATTGTCGTTAGATGATGTAATTTATTTATATCAAAAATATTTGACGGATTGTTTCAGAGAGTTTTATATTGAGAAGGAAAAACTAGAAAAAAAGATATCTTCTGATACAGATCAACTTGTTTCTTCTCGCTTGTATTTAGAAAGAGAAAGATATAAGACAGTTGATGGTGTGTTAGAAGAACATCATGATGTTCCATATGGTATTGATAATGTTTTTCTTGTTATTAGAATCTATGATGAAGAGTTTATCATTTTAAAGGATAAATATTCATTACAAGGAGATAAAATAGATTCTTATTTTGGTGATAAAGATCGTTTATTAGCTAGCTATTATCATATGAATATTTTAAAATATAAAGAGCAAATACAGAGATTAGCATTTTTATATTATAATTCAGTTTCTTCTATTTTAGATTTTGATGACTTAAAAGCTAGCGAAACCAAAAGAAGTAGTGCAGTTATCAATTTTTCTCCTGCTTATCATTATAAAGAAATGCCTGTTAAAGATGATAAAGGTGTTTTATTGCCAGGGATAAAATGTAAAAGTTATTATAGTGATAATAAACCTATTAATTTTACTATTAAAAATCATCAGTATTCAATTTTGAGATTAAAGAATATTTGTGATGAATTTACTTTTCATATGACTAGTGAATACTTTTTAACTTTTATGGAACTTTATACTTTTGATAAAAAGATGATAAGTATTGATAATGCTTATCAATATTCATCATTCTTTGATACTATTAGTAATAATGTTTTTCCAGATTTTAAGATTCATACGAAAGATTTACCTGATTTTTTACAAAAATATATGAAATTATTTTTAAAGGGATATATTGAAGTTGACACTGATGATGATGAGAAAGAAGAAGTTTTAGAAATAAAAAATACTAGTGATGATGATTCAAAAGAACTTCAAATTGTTAATGAAATAAAAAAGCAGATTGAGGATAATAATTTAAAAATAGTAAATTTAATAAAAAATAATCAAAATTTATATCAAATACTCGGTGAAAGGCAAAAAATTTCTAAAGAAGTTTTATGTATGATGGTAAAAGATGAGGAAATAGGACACTGGGTAATACGTCCAGAGTTTAGAGATGATTTAGCTTATTATGATTTAAGTGATATTACTTTTGATAATGTAGAAGTTAAGGAAATAGATTTTAGAAATACTAATATCAGAGGAATTAATTTTAATCCGCAAACTGTTTATCATAAAGATTTATCTGGTTGCTATTTCGATAGTTCTATAGAAGAAAATTTGACAGGTAGGTTATTTGATTATAGTACTGATTTTACTGGAGTTAATTTAGAAGGTACTACGATAAAACAACCTATTACTTTATATAATACTAGTATTGTTGATGCTACTGTTAATTCTCATACTGATTTACCTGATGAGTTATGGAGGATAAGAAATATGTATTTATCTAAAATAAAGAGAAAATAAGTGTTAATTTAATTTTTAAATTAGATAGGGTTGTAGTATATCAATATTATGGTATGATTAAGTTATAAGAGTATGATAATATATAAGATAGAGGTGGAGTTATATGGAGTTAGATAATTTCTTTTTAGCAGAGTATGATTTTCAAAATGTAGATCATAGGACGGTTGCATTAGAAATAGAAAATGCTGATAAAGAGCATTATCTGGGAGATTTAGAATATCATATTGCTAGAATTAACCAAAGAAGAGAAGATAATCGTTGTAATCATGCTTATATTGCTTATTATAATGATTATCCTGTAGGGTTTATTTCTATTTTTACAGAAGCAGATTCTTATCAAATTAGTTATGGTATTAGGCCAGAAAAAAGAGGAGAATATTTAGGTGCTTTGTTATTGCAAGAGTTTAGTGAAAAGATGTTTGAAGTATATCCAGAAATTGATAAACTAACTCTAATTATTAATGACTTAAATACACCTAGTAAAAAGACTGCAGATTTAGCAGGATATACGCAAGAAAATAGTGTAAGACATACACAAAGAAGAATGTAGATGAAAAATAAATATAATAATTGGATGTGTTTTTAAAAATTTAAATTATATGTGTAAACTAGGAGTTGCTTCTAGTTTTTTTGTTTTGCATTAGTTTTTCGACAAAATATGACAAAATAAATTGACGAATGATAGGAAAAATGTTATAATAAGCACGATTTATACACGTTTAGGGAGGGTTCGTATGGAAGAGATAAATTTAAAAGAAGTGTATAGTTATTTTAAATCTAGACTACTTTGGATGTTACTTGCGATTGTTGTGATTGTAATTATTGGTAATGTATATACCATATTAACAAGAGTTCCAATGTATCAGAGTAATACTACGATTGTATTAGTTGGTGAGAGTAAAAAAGGATATAGTCAAACTGATTCTCAATTAAATCAAAACTTAATTGGTACTTATAGTGAGATTATTACTAGTAGAAAAGTATTACAACAAGTAATCGATAATTTAAAATTAAAAATGACTGTAGATGAGTTATCACAAAATATTACAACATCTTCTGTAGAAGATACAGAAATTATTCGTATTACAGTAAATAATGAAAAGAAAAAGATGGCTGTTAAAATTGCTGATGAAGTAGCAAGTGTATTCTCAGAAGAAATACAAGATATTTATAACTTAGAGAATGTTGCAATTATAGATAAAGCAGAAGAAGCAGATGAGCCATATAATATTAACTATGTAAAAGATAATGTAATTTACCTAATGATTGGAATTGTATTATCTTTTGGTGTAGTATTTGTTATGTATTATTTTGATACTACTATTAAATCAAGTGAAACTGTAGAAGAAAAATTAGGTTTAACTGTAATTGGTATAGTTCCTAAAGAAAGTAAGGAGTAGTGAGTTATGTCAACGGATTTAATTATTAATGTAAACCCTAAATCTATTTTTAGTGAAGCTATTAAAACAATTCGTACTAATTTAGCATTTCAAGCAATTGATGGAGAAATGAAAGTAATACTAAGTACTTCACCTCAATCAGGAGATGGAAAAAGTTTTATTACTGCTAATCTTGCTGTTGCTTATGCACAAGAAGGTAAAAAAGTATTAGTTGTAGATTGTGATTTACGTAAAGGTAGACAACATGAAATTTTTGAAGTTATGAATTTAACTAGTGGTGGTTACTCTAATTTAATTCTAAATTATAAAGACGATATTAAGTTAAAAAAATATATTGTAGGTACTAGTAATAAAAATATAGATTTATTACCTACAGGACCAACTCCTCCTAATCCAGTAGAGTTGTTAGCGTCTGAGAATAATAAAAAATTAATGGAAGAATTAAGGGGAATATATGATGTTATTTTATTAGATTGCCCTCCAGTATTAGGATTAAGTGATACTATGATAATGACTAAGTATAGTGATGCTAATATTATTGTAGTAAGTAATAAAAAGACTAAAGTAGAAAGCCTAGATAAAGCTAAAAAAGTATTTGCTCAAGCAAATGCTAAGATAGCAGGTGTAGTGATCAATAAAGCTTCTGTAAAAGATAATAGCTATTATAGTTATTATTCAAGTGAATATTATGGCGAGAATAAAAAGAAGAAAAGAAGATAATGAAAGATTTGCATTCACATCTGCTTTTTGGGATAGATGATGGAAGTAAAGATATAAGTGAGAGTATATCTTTATTAAAAGAAGCAGAAAAACAAGGAATAACAGAATTAATGATCACACCTCATTATATAGAAGAGAGTAAATATAATTGTAATAATGAGGATAAGAAAAAAAGATTTGATCAACTAGTTCAAGCAGTAAAAGATGAAGGTATAAATATTAAATTATATTTAGGTAATGAAGTATTTATTAATGATAATTTTATTAAGTTATTAAAAAAGAAAGAAATAACTACTTTAAATAATTCTAAATACATATTATTAGAATTTCCATTAGGTAATATGTTATATAATACAAAAGATATTATTTATGAACTTGTAGTAGCAGGGTATGTACCAGTACTTGCTCATCCAGAAAGATATAGAATTTTTCAAAGACATCCAGATCATATAGAAGAATATCTAAGAATGGGAGTATTATTACAAGGAAACTATAAGAGTTTGTTTGGTAAATATGGAAAACAAGCTAAGAAGACATTAATTTATTTCTTAAAGAAACATCAAATTACCTTTTTAGGTAGCGATTGTCATCATGAGAAAGATTTTAAGATAAAAAAGTTAAAAAAGAAATTGAAATCAATAGTAAAAAGTGATAACATGATAGAGGACTTATTAGAGAATAACTTTAACAAAGTAATTTCTAATGAAAACTTTGGTATTAGAAGATAAGTTTGTAGTAGTAATTGTAGTAGTAAATAAGTAGAGAAGTTAGGAGTATAGGTATGGATGAGGTATTAGTAAAAGAACAAGAAAATAGTAGTGAAGAAGAAATTATTAAGACAAAAGAAATTATTATGGATTTAGATGCTTATCAGAGGGAGCAAGAAGAGTTAGAAAAGATGAATAAAGTATCTGTTAGAAAGTTAGGATATTTATTCGTAAAAAGAGTATTTGATATTGTGTGTGGTTTGATTGGTGTTGTTGTATTAATACCAGTTGGTATTATTTTAAAGATTATAACTATGGCAACAGGAGATTTTCATCCTATTATTTTTACACAAAATAGAATTGGTAAGAATGGAAAAGAATTTAAATTTTATAAATTTCGTTCTATGGTACCAAATGCAGATGAAGTATTATTTCGTACTTTAGAGATGGATAAGGTTGCTGCTGAAGAATATAAGAAAAATAAGAAACTTAAAAACGATCCTAGAATTACAAAAGTAGGGAAATTCATTAGAAAACTTTCTATTGATGAATTACCTCAACTTATTAATGTTTTAAAAGGAGATATGTCTATTATTGGTAATAGACCATATTTACCTAGAGAAAAAGAAGATATGGAAGAATACTACGAAGATATTATTAAAACAAAGCCAGGTATTACAGGATATTGGCAAGTAAATGGAAGAAGTAAGACAAGTTTTAAAGAGAGACTAGAATTAGAAAAATATTATTCTAATAATTATTCATTAATACTTGATATTAAAATATTCTTTAAAACTTTTACAGCAGTATTATTTGGTAAAGGGGCTGAATAGAGATGTCTAAAGAAAAGAAGGATAAAACAATTGATATTATTTGCCCGCTGTATAATGCAGAAAAATATTTGATTAAATTACATGAGTCTATTTTACAACAAAAGCGAGTTAATATATCTAATATTAAGTATATTTTAACTGAAAGTTCAGATGGTACAGAAGATATTCTAAAGAGTAATAGTATTGATTATAAAAAAATTAAAAAAAATGAGTTTTCCCATAGTTTAGTACGGGAACAGGCTGTGTTTGAAAGTAATGCTGATGTTATCTGTTTTATTACTCAAGATATCGAAATTTATGATGATTTATGGCTTTATAATTTAACTAAAGATATTGATGATGATATTGTTGCATGTTATTCAAGACAACTGCCAAAATATGATAATATTGAAAAATATACAAGAGAAAGAAATTATCCTGCAAAATCAAGTGTTGTTTCTAAAAATGATATTGTGAAACTTGGACTTAGAACTTTTTTCTTTAGTGATGCTTCTTCTGCAATAAATAGAACGATTTTTATAAAATTAAATGGTTATGATCAAAAAAAGTTACCAATAAGTGAAGATATGTATTTTGCTTATAAGGTTATTATGGGCGGATATAAGATTAAGTATTGTGCCAATTCTCAGATAATTCATTCACACCAATTTACGTTAAAGCAGATTTATGATAGATATAAATTAACTGGTAATTTTTTTAAAGAAAATAATTATTTGGATCAATATGGAACTAATGGTTCAGGGTTAGATTTAGCTAAATATATTTTAAAAAGAATAATTCAAGATAAGAAATTTATGCTATTGTTTCGATATCCTTTTGATATGTTGGCAAGGTTTATTGGTATGAAGGTAGGCAAGCATGAAAATTAAGATTTCAAAAAAATTTTTGATTTCTACTTATATTATTCTTTTTATAATATTTTTTAGTATATTTTTTACATTTAATAGTATACAGGATGTGGATAGAAATTATAATTTTTTAATTATTGCGACATTTTTTCTAAACGCAATTGTAATATTATTTAACATTGTTATTGATAAATATGATTTTTCTTTGAATAAGGTTTTTTGGTATTTTTCATTTTATTTCTTCTTTTTGGCACCTTTTTTTCAATATATTTCTGGATATGATTGTTGGGGCTATAATATAAATGAGGCGACATATATTAAAACTAATCTATTACTTTTACTTTGGTTTATTGTATATTCTTATGTTCATTTTTATAAGAAAAGTAAGTTTTTTAATATAAAAGCTCCAAAGATTATAAGTGAAAAGCGTAGTGTTTTAAATTTTTTAACTGTTTGCTCAATTTTTTCTCTATTATTTTTAATCGGAAATGTAGGTTTAAATAATATGTTTGCTAAAAGTAGCAATTTTATTACAATGGGTGATTCGAGTATTTCTGCGCTACTAACAGGAATTATTAGGAGTATACCATTATATTCTGTTCTATATTCAATTTATTATTTTTCTAAACATAGAAAAGGCATTTTTTATGTATTTCTATTATTAATAATTACTTTTATTGTTGATTTTCCTCAAAGTATTTCTAGGTATATGATTGGTTTCGTTTATATCGCAATTTTACTCGCTGTTTTAAGAAAAAAATTGACTTCTCGAAAGTTTGATATAATATTAATTCTTATTTTTTCTATTGTTTTTCCTATGTTTCAAATTTTTAAATGGTATACTTTTGAACAAGTTTTGGAAAAGCCGAGTATATTGATAGAAAATTCTTCTAAGTCCTATAATAATGTGGATTTTGATGCATATAGTATGTTTTCTAGAACGATAAATTATACAGATTCAAGTGGTCTGAAATACGGAAAACAACTTTCTTCTTCTTTATTTTTTATCATTCCAAGAAAAATCTGGAATAATAAACCACAGCCAACTGGATTAGTGGTTGCAGAAGCTCAAAATCAATTTTTTACAAATGTTTCAGCACCTTTAGTTGCTGAGGGATATATTGATTTTGGTATAATTGGTGTTATAGTTTATGCGATAATTGTTTCTATAGTAATTACAAAGATGGATTTAATATATTGGAATTCTTCTGATTATAATAATCGAAGCCTATTTTATTATTTTCCATTATTTGGAGTATTGATTTTCTTATTACGGGGGTCTATGCAACCTGTTGTTGTTTCTGCATTTAGTTTTTATGTTTTCTATTTATTATTACATTTTTTTGTATTAAGGAAAGAAGATATATGATTATAATGAAAGATAGGAGTTTTATAATGACAAAAGAAAGATTAAAATGGATTGATGTAATTAAAGCGATATGTATGATTACTATTGTTATAGGGCATATGTCTTTTCCTTTTAGAAATAATAGCGTTTTTAATTATATAGAATCGTTTGTTAGCTTTTATAAAGTTTCACTTTATTTTGTAATTGCTGGTTTTTTAATCAAAGATGAAAGACTTTTTAATACAATAACTTTTTTAAAAAGTAAATTCAAGTCAATTTATTTAAAAACAATCATAATAGGAATATTGGCTGTTTTATTGCATAATTTTTTTATTAATATTGGTTTGTATCAGGAAAATGTTATATATGGTGGAAAAACGATGCACTTATATAATACTATAGATATATTTAAAAACCTTATTTTGACTATGTTTTTGGCAAACAGAGAAGTAATACTAGGGCCATTGTGGTTTGCATGTTGTTTATTTTTTGCATTTTTAATTTATGCGTTTACGGCAAAGGTTGTTAATATGTTATTTAACGGAAGAAAATGGGAAAAAGTTGTTAGAATTTCTATTTTGTTTTTAATGATGTCGGTATCTTATGGATTAAATTATTTTTTTCACATAAATATTCCGAGAATAAGTAATGCATTTACTGCTGCTTATTTAATTGATTTTGGTAAATTAATATTTAAGTATTTGAAGTTTGATAATGTTTATATATTTTTAATTTGTTTCATAATTTATTCATTTTTACCGTTTTTTGGTCGGTTTTCTTTTAATATAAATATGATTGTTAATCCTATATTTTTAGCTTTTACTGCATTTGTTGAAACATATTTTGTTAGCTTTTTAGCAAAGAAAATCCAAAATATTAATTTTCTTTCATATATTGGTAAAAATTCTTTTTATATAATGGCTTTTCAATTTCTTGGGTTTAAAATAGGTGCTTTAATTTTAAGTATATTTATTTCAGATTACAATGTCGGATTTTACTTACCAGAAATAAATAGTATTTGGTTTTTTATATTTTATTTAATTTTTGGAATTTGTATTCCTTTATTAATTGAAAAAATATTTTCTTTTTTGAAAAGAGGTGAAAAATATGTCAAAATTAAAAAATATAGTAATAGTTAATGATTTTGATTATATACAAGGTGGTGCGAGTAAAGTAGCTATTAATACTGCAAATTTATTATGTGATAAGTTTAATGTTTATTTTTTCTCAGGTGCAACATCAGAGGAAATATTTTTGGATGATAAGGTGAATTTGATTACCACAAATCAATGTGAATCATTAAAAAATAAAAATAAAATTGCTGGTTTTTTTAATGGACTTTATAATATAAAAGCACGAAAAAAATTAGCACAGTTACTTATGCACTTAAATCGTGATGAGACTGTTGTTCATATTCATGGGTGGACTAAAGTGTTGTCGAGTAGTGTTTTTGATGTGTGTTGGAAGATGGGATTTAACACCGTGTTAACTATGCATGATTATTTTACTGCGTGTCCTAATGGTGGATATTATAATTACCAAAAAAATGAAATATGTAAGTTATGTCCTTTATCATTTAAGTGTATTATATGTAATTGTGATTCTAGAAATTATTTTTTTAAAGTATATAGGATATTACGACAATTTTTACAAAATAAAATTGTTAAATTGACTAAGCGTTTAGATAATGTTATATCTATATCAAAATTTAGTGAGGATATTTTGAAAGACACACTTAATGATAGTACAACCGTGTATAGAGTTTATAATCCAATTGATTTTGATAAGAACAGAAAAATTGCTGATTATACTAAAAATAAATATTTTTTGTATGTTGGCAGAGTTTCTAAGGAAAAAGGTGTAGACATATTTTGTAAAGCAGTTAGTGATGCTAAGGTGAAGGGAATTGTTGTAGGTAATGGTGATGAATATGAGGTTTTAAAAAGTAAATATACGAATGTAGAATTTGTAGGATGGAAGAACTCTAAAGAGGTAAAAGAATATATGAAAAAAGCTAAAGCATTAATTGTTCCTAGTAGGTGGTATGAAGGTGCTCCATTAACTCCATTAGAAGCTATGCAATATGGGATACCATGTATTTCTAGCGAGTGCAATGCAACAATAGAGTATATTGAAAATGGAAAAAATGGTTTAATTTTTCATGATGTAAATGAATTAAAAGAAATTTTGTTAAATTTTGCAAAATATAATTTAAAATTTAGTCCTGCTAGTTTAATAAGTAAATTTTCTGAAGAAAAATATATATCAAATGTTATAAGGGTTTATGAAAAAGTTTTGTGTAAAGAAGGTGTAAACAGATGAAAGTTGCAGTTATAACTAGACATGCCATATCAAATTATGGATCAATTTTGCAGACATATGCTACTATACAGGCATTTAAAAAATGTAATGTTGATGCGGAAATAGTTGATTATATTAGAGATGATGAAAAACCAGAGAATTTAATAGATACTTATATTAAATCTTCTAAAGTTTGGAATTTATGTTTTTTAACTAGAGCAATTTATAAATTGTTACAATCTAAAAATATTTTTCATATGGAAAAAGTTTTTTCACAATATCGAAAAGAAATATTAAATTTAACAAGTCATCATTATGCTTGTGATAAAGATTTTGTTAATTATCCAATTATTGCGGATATTTATTGTACTGGAAGTGATCAAGTTTGGGGAAAAATAGGGTGTTCAAATTATGATAAAAATTATTTTTTAGATTTTGCACCTAAAAATTCTAAATGCATAGCATATTCTGCTAGTTTTGGAAAGGAGCAGCTTTGCCCAGAATTAAAAGAAAATTTAAAAATCTTGGTTGATAAATATCAAAAAATAATGGTGCGTGAAATTTCGGCAAAAGAACTTTTAAAAAAATATTCTGATGTTGATTCTGACATTGTACTTGACCCTACTTTGTTACTTAATCAAAGTGAATGGATTGAGTTTATTCATGGAGAAAATATTCCTTATAAAAACTATATTTTATTATATCAATTACATCATAATAAAAAATTTGATCAGTATGCTAAATATTTGGCTAAAAAAATGGGGTTAAAATTAGTAAGGGTAAGTGTTTCAAAACATTTTAGATATAAAGTAGGTAAATTTGAATATATTCCTTCACCAAAAAAGTTTCTATCCTTAATATATAATTCTTCTTTCGTATTAACAGATTCATTTCATGGGACTGTTTTCTCTATTATTTTTAATAAACAATTTATTGATATATTACCAGATTTGACTGGTACTAGAATAGAAAGTTTATTACAAATATTTAATATTAAAGATAGAATAGCGAAATCGTATGATGATATTAATCTGATTAATAATAGTATTGATTATAATAACGTTAATACAATTTTGGAAAATGAACGACAAAAATCGCTATCTTTATTAAGGGAGGCGTTAAAGCAATGAAAAAGGAAAAAAATAAAGTTTCAATAATTTTACCTGTTTATAACGTTGATAAATACCTTAATATATGTGCTGATTCAATTTTTAAACAAAATTATAAAAACTTAGAAATTATTTTTGTTGATGATGGTTCTACTGATAATTCATCTGAAATTTTAGATGAACTAGAGAAAAAAGACTCTAGGGTAAGGGTTTTTCATAAAAAAAACGGAGGGGTAAGTTCTGCTAAAAATGTAGGCTTAAAAAATTGTACAGGGAATTATATTACGTTTATAGATCCTGATGATTATGTTTTACCTGATTATATTAGTTATTTGGTGGATTTGATTGAAAAGTATAATGCTGACATTTCTCTATCGAAGGCTGTTTTTGATAATTATGATATGAATCAGAATAAAAAACTTGTTGATAAATCTTATTCATCTAAGGAAGCACTTGTTGATATTTTAACGTATGATATTAATGTTGCAGTATGGGACAAAATGTATAGGAGAGAATTATTGATTAATAATGATATTCTTTTTTATGAAGATATATTTATGGGTGAAGGGTTTAATTTTAATATTTTAGCATTTAAAAGTGCTAGAAAAATTGCTGTTGGTAATAAAAAGATTTATTATTACCGTAGAGATAATGAAAATAGTGCTACTACTAAATTCACTTTAGAAAAGTGGGAAAATGCATTATTTGCTATTGAGAGAATAGGTAGTAATCTTGATTTAACTGATAATATAATTAATAGGGCATACACATTTGCTAAGTGGCGAACTAATGTTGATGCGTTTACTTTATTATGTCTTTCTAATAATCAAAAAAAATACAGTTCTTTTTATATAAAAACTAAAAAAATTGGAAAGATTTACTTTTATATACCATTTATAATAAAATCATCATTGAAAGATAAAATAAGAGGTATTAGTTTATTAATTTATCCTCAGTTTCTTCCGAAGATGATGTTGCTGAGGAGAAAAATAAAAGGTGTTAAAGTAAATAATTAAGAGGTAGTTAAGTATGAGAAAAAAAAGATCTTTTTTTAATATGATAGGTTCATTTTCTTCGTATGTTTTTTCTATGATTTTTACTTTTATAACACAGGCTATGATTGTTAAGATTTTAGGAATAGAATACTCTGGAATAAATGGGCTGTTTACTAATATTTTGACAATGCTTTCTATTGCTGAACTTGGTATAGGAACGACAATAATTTATAAATTATATAATCCTTTGGCTGAAGATGATAAAGAAAGCATTAAATCTTGGATGAATTTTTATAAAGTATGTTATCGATTTATTGCTGTGTTTGTTTTGGTTATTGGTTTATTTTTGATGCCTTTCGTTCCGGCTATTATTGGAAAAGTAGATGTTAATGAAAATTTAAAATTATTATATTTCATATCATTAATGGATACAGTTTTATCATATTGCATGACTTATAAAAGGTCTTTATTATATGCAGATCAGAAAAACTATATAATTAATTTGGTTCATATTGGATATACAATTTTTATGAATCTCACGCAAATTTTACTTTTAATATTATTTAAAAATTATATATTATTCTTGTTAGTAAAGATTTTTTATAGAGTTTTAGAAAATATCATTTTAAATATATATGTTAATGTTAATTATCCTTATATTAATGAACCATATACTAATTTAGATAAAGCCGAAAAAAAAGATGTTTTTTCTAGAATTAAATCTATGCTTTTACAGAAAATATCTTATGTTGTAAATAAAGGGATTGATAATATTATTATTACTACTTTACTTGGAATAACTGCATCGGGATTTTATATAAATTATAATACAGTAGTTTCTGCTATAACTGCAATTATTTTTCAGATTGTATCGAGTATGACAGCTAGTGTTGGAAATTTGTTGACAGAAAATAATAAAGAAAAAACGTATTTATTTTATAAGAGAATAAACATGTTTAATTCTGTTTTAACTTGTATTGGAGTAGTTGGTTTTCTTTGTGCAATGCAGCCTTTTGTTGTAATTTGGATTGGTAATAAGTATTTACTTTCACTTCCTGTTTTAATTTCTTTTGCAATTTATATTTATTCTGATAGTAGCAGAAGAACTATGACAATTTATAAAGATTCAGCAGGGATATGTAAAGAAGATAAGTATACTTATATTGTAATGGCCTTAATTAATTTATTTTGTTCAATTATATTATGTAAGTTAATCGGTATGAGTGGAGTAATATTAGGAACTGCAATAAGCTATATTTATTTAATTTTATATAGTTATCCTAAATATATTTTTAAACCACTTTTTGAACAAGAAAAAATTAGCTATTATTTGGAAAATTTTAGGTATGCTTTATTGATATTAATATCTTCTATTGTCTCTTTTGCAATAGTTTCAATTATTAATTTTGATAATTATTTTATGCAGTTTATTTTTAACATTGTCGTAAGTATTGGAATTTGTTTAATAGTTTTTATTTCGATGTTTAGAAAAACGGACGAATTTAAATATTATTTTAAAATTATTAAAAAATTGTTTAAAAATTTAAAATTCCAGAAATAAATATAATTATGCTGGAGCAGCTATTTTATAGAGATGTTAAATAGCTGTTCTATTTTTATTGTTATTTAATCAATAATATTTTATGAATTATGTTTACTTTATAATTTATTTTTTTCTTTATTTATAGTATAATAAGGCACAGAAAGAGTGGTTATATGAGAGTATTTAAATATATTAATAGAGTACTTAGTATTGTTTTAGATATTGTCTTTATTCTATTATTAATTAGTGTATATAGAATGGGATTAATACCTGTTAAATATTTAGTTATACTTAGTGTATTGGTTGTCGTACTTGGTGTTTTCTTTACTATTTTTTCTTTTAAGGTTAAAAGACTTGTTTTGTCTATTATTTTATTAGTTTTTATGTTACTTTTTGGTACATTGTCTTTTATTGGTATTTATTATGTTTGGACTACAAATTCTTTTTTTGATACGATAGAAGAAGTCAATGAGAAGAAGATTTATTATGTTGTAGTAAAGAAGGATAGTAAATATAAAGAGTTAGATGATTTAGAAGATAAAACTATGGCTATTTTTGAAAGACAGTCTAATAATTATAAAAAAGTATTAGAGGAGGTTCGTGATAGTATTACTATTCATGATAAGGAATATACGAATATGAATACTATCGTTAAAGATTTATTAAATGGTGATGTAGATAGTTTATTGATTAATTCTACTAATAAAGAGATATTAGATGAAAATATGGATTCTTTTCAGTCTAATACTAGGGTTATTGCTGAGTTATCGATAGATGTAATTCAGAAAAAAGAAACAGAAGAAGAGAAAAAATATGGACCTATGAATATTTTAATTAGTGGTATTGATACGAATGGTCATATTGATAGTGTATCTAGAAGTGATGTTAATATTGTAGTAACGATTAATCCTTATACTCATGAAGTTTTACTTACTAATATTCCTCGTGATATGTATGTACAGCTTCATGGTACTACTGGTCTTAAAGATAAATTAACTCATGCAGGAATTTATGGTATTGATATGTCTATTAATACAATAGAAGATTTCTTAGAGATTGATATTCCTTATTACATTAGAGTTAATTTTGATAGTGTTATTAAACTAGTAGATACTATTAATGGTATTGATGTTAATAATGATGTAGCGTTCCAAGGAAGTACTAGATACTTTGAAAAAGGTATGATTCATTTAAATGGTAAAGAAGCTTTAGAATATGCTAGAGAACGTAAGAAGATGCCTAATGGAGATAATACTAGAGGAGAACATCAAGAACGAATTATTGAAGCTATTATTACTAAGATTTCTAGTAGTAGGGAATTACTTAAAGATTATGGTAATATCTTAGATGATTTAAAAGATTTATTTCAAACTAATATTCCTACTGATACCATAAAAAAATATGTTAGAGATCAAATAGATACTATGAGTAAATGGAGTGTTTATAGAGAAGCTGTTACTGGTACTGCTGCTTCTACTTATATGGAAACTTATTCTATGCCAGGTATGAAGTTATATGTAACGATACCTGATGAAGAAAGTAGAAAAGATGCATCTAATAGAATTAATGAATTGTTGGAGAAGGTGTCAAATGAAAAAGACTAAGGATAAGACTAAGAAACATTATATTAGTAAATTAAATATATTAAGTATTATTGCAGTTATTGTATTTAGTATTTTTTTATATTTCTTATTTAGTATTAATATTTTACCTACTAAATACTTAATACTTATTATTTTAGTAGTTTTTATACTTATTATTTTATCTATTGTATTTATTAATTTAAAGAAGAAAGTAGTTAAAGTAATTGGTGTTGTTTTAATAATCATTTCTATTATTTTAAGTGGTGTAGGTAGTTATTATTTATATTATGGAAATGAGTTTTTAAATGAGTCTTTTAGTAATGTAAAAAAAGAGATATCTACTTATTATATTGTTACTAATAAAGAGAATAAATATAAGAAGAAAGATATTCAAGGTACTATTTATTATTATAAGAATAGTAGTAATATTAAGAAGGCTTTAAAAGAGGTAGAAAGTGAGTTTTCTATTAAGAGTTCTTCTTATGATAATGTTACTACTATGGTAAGTGATGTATTAAATAAAGATATTGATTTTATGTTGATTGATAAAGCTAGTTATGATGTTTTATTGAATGTTAATGATAGTCTTGATAAAGATTCTTTTAAAATTGTTTATGAGTTTGATATGGAATCTTCTTCTGTTAATGATGAAGATGTTAAAGATAGATTTAATATTTATATTGGTGGTAAAGACTTTGCTGGATTAATTGATTATAATGCTATTATTACTGTTAATATGGATACACATGAAATACTAATGACTAGTATTCCAAGGGATTATTATATGGAGATTTATGGTATGGATGGTAAGATGGATACTTTAAGTCATATGTTTGCTTTTGCTCCTGATTCTAGTGAAAAGTCATTGGAACAATTTTTTGATATTGATATTGATTATACTATTAAAATAACTACAGAGAGTTTAGTTGGTTTAGTTGATAAAATTGGAGGTATTACTTATTGCTCTGATCAAAGTTTTACTACAACGCATGCATTGATTTTAAATTCTTATGATGATAGTGGAAAAGAGAAGTTGTATGTAAAAAAAGGGTGTCAAGAATTAAATGGAATAGAGACTTTGACTGTTGCGAGAGAAAGAAATGCCTTTGTTGGAAGAGATAGAGTAAGACAGAAGAATTGTCAAAAGATTATTATTGCTATATTTGAAAAGTTAAAGAGTACGAATTCGTTTGTAAATTATAAAGAAATATTGGACTCTTTAAGTGATTTGTATACAACGACAATTCCAAGAGAAGTTATTACTAATATTGCAAAAGATACCATTGATGGAGCTGAATGGAAGTTTATTACACAGTCTGTTGATGGACCTGATGGTAATGTGTTTATTACTGTATTAGATGATTATGGCTATGCTATGATTCCTAATGCTGAAGATGTTGTTAATGCGAGAAATAAAATAAATGAAGTTTTGGAGAAAGAATAAAAGATGAAAATCTTTTATTTTTTTGTAAATGTTATTTACATATATTAACGTATATGTTAATATAATAACAAATGAGATAAGGAGGTGTATGAGAAAGGAAGGAGGAACAAGAAAAAATGCACATAACATATACAAAAAGTTTTGATAATTCAGCCAAAAAATTAAAAAGGTATAGAAAGGAATTAGCTAATTTAGAAGATATAACGGAAAAAATTACGAATCATAATGTATTTAAAGAGTTACAAACCAATCCAATTATGACGACAATCTATGAATTTGAACCATTAAAACATCAAAATAGTGGTTTTTGGTCTTTTAATTTAGAAAGAAACGGTGGAGTAATAAGATTAATAGTAATGCCATCAACAGCTGAAAATGAAATAATTTTTGTATATGTAAGTTATGATCATTATAATGACTTTACTCCTGATAAACTCAGATTTTATGATGAATAAATTTGGTAGAGAATTAGGTGAATTTTTAGAGTACAAGAATATTAGTATAAAAGAATTTGCTGATCGAATTAATACAACTTCTAAAAACTTAATAGATATTATAAAAGGTAATGTTGAATTATCTCAAAATATGATATATAACATTTCTTTTATTACTGGTATTCCAGTAAGTTATATTGAAAATACTGAACAAAATTATAAAATGGATAAAGTAATTCAAAATTATTTGGATGAGAATCATTTATCTATTAGAAATTATATTAATAGATTTAGTTATAAAGAATTGGCTGA
Source organism: uncultured Bacilli bacterium (assembly GCA_944371995.1). Lineage (GTDB taxonomy): Bacteria > Bacillota_I > Bacilli_A > RF39 > UBA660 > Faecimonas. The sequence goes on along the minus strand of CALVYD010000003.1, from coordinate 39,984 downwards.
TGAGTATCATGTAAAATATAGAGATGCTAGAAATGATTATGCTATTGCCAAAGATATATTAAAATATTTGAGAATTACAAATCCTAATTCATTAACAAAAGAAAATAATGTGATTTTTTATAAGAGTAAAAACGATAAGCCAGAATTATTAGCGTTATGGTTAGAAAGATGCAATAGAATTATTGCAGATCAAAAAGTTGAAAAATATACAAAAGAAAATATTAATAAATTGGTAGAATTTATTAGAATGGAAGCAAGTAATCAGTCTTTTGATGAGAATAAATTAATCATGGAATTTAATAAGAATGGTATTTTTTTAGCTATCCAAGATGATTTAAAAGGTACTAAGGTAAGGGGAGCGTTTAAAGTATTAAATGATAAACCTGCAATATATATCACGAGAAAACATAAAAGGTATGCTGATATTTATTTTGCTTTATTACATGAGCTTGCTCATTGTAAAAGTGATTATAATCGAGCAAAAAGTGGAAGTATCATTACAATGTTAGATGATAAAGAAACAGAAGATTATGAGATAAAAGCGGATATGCAAGCATTGGATTGGATGGTACCTAGTAAAATATATGATATAATAAAGATTAATTATAAAAATATCGAAGAGTTAGATGTTGTTAAATCATTTTTTGTTTACCGGTTAGCTAGAGATAAAATAATTAAATATAGTGATAGTCTATATCAAAAATATAATCCTTTAGTGAATATATAAAGACTATGTATAAGTAAACTATACATTTTTGTATAGTTTTTTTCTGGTTTTTGGACTAATATTTTGAAAAAGTTGATATACTAAAAGAAAAGGGGAAAAGATAATATGTGGTATATTATCCTTGGAATTATCTTATTTATTTTAGTTTTGTTTTTATTTTGTGCGTTAAAATTATCTAGTAAATACGATAATGATGATAAAAAGTAAATTTTTTTTAGAATATCTCTTGCGTGACCGCCCTAAATGTGATATGATTAAAAGGCAATGGACCCTTAGCTCAGTTGGTTAGAGCATCCGGCTCATAACCGGGCGGTCACTGGTTCGAGTCCAGTAGGGTCCACCATTATCAGTTGCGGGTATGGCGGAATTGGCAGACGCGCTAGACTTAGGATCTAGTGTCTTAGACGTGCAGGTTCAACTCCTGTTACCCGCACCATTATGAAACAAAAGGACCCTACTGGTCTTTTTTTTTTGCCCGGTGACCGCCCTTATCTAAAATATAATTTCTATTCCAAGAATCGACAAATGTTGCTCTAACCAGCTGATAGTATATCCCTCTAAAAGAGGTGGAATATGGAAAAGGAATTTGAAAAGATTATCGAAGAGTTTAAAAAGTTAAATATGAAAGGATATATGAAAGGTATTAATAATAATTTATATAATTCTGCAGGTCTTACATTAGAAAATCAGCTTGGTAAAAATCCTGATAGTATGTTTTTTCCTGATTATTATGGTGTCGAAGTGAAATGTACTCAGAGGTTTAGTAGATATAATATAAGTTTATTTTCTTTAGCGTTTGACGGGCCTGATTTATACGAAAGTAATTATTTATTAGAAACTTATGGAATAAGAGATAATGTTTATCATGAACATAAGAAATTGATTGTCAATTTAAAATTAAATAGAAAAGTTTTAGTTTATGGTAAATATTATTTTGAATTAAAAATTGATTATGATAGTAAAAAGATTTTTATAAGAATATATGATGATAAGTTTGATTTCTTAGAAGATAGGGCTTTTATTTATTTTGATTCTCTGGAGCAAAGATTGCGTGTCAAACTTCATCATCTAGCTTTGTTTTACGCGAGTAAGAATGTCTCTAATGATAATTTTTATTTTAGATATTATAAATTAGAATGCTATAAATATAAGGGAATTGAAGCTTTTATAAAATGTATTGAAGAGGAAGATGTTTTAGTTGCTTTAATATTGAGATTTGCTAAGAGTGGTAAAGATTTCTTAAAGAATAAGAATAAAAGTCTGCAGTTTTCTATTAGAAAAAAGAATTTAGAAAGTCTTTTTGATTTGATTTATTATTTTGAGAATTAAAGAAGAGATTAGGTAACAAAAGAACTAGTACGTATATGTTTTTGTACTAGTTCTTTTTACTTTTTAACGTTTGTTTTGGTTTGTTTCTTTATGATGGTTATTATAGTAGGTATCAATCGCAGTATAAATTTCGCTTGTTCTTTCTAATTGCTTTTGATACTCTTTGCATATAGATGTATCGGGATAATACTTTAATAAATGTTCTAGGTCATTTCTACATAGATAATCAACTTTATTAACAACATCAACTAGTGCTTCATAATTATCTTCTCCAATGCACTGAGTAAGAATAGAAGGATTTACATTTAGTTTTGCAGCAATAACTTCTTCTCTAAATTTTTCTAATAACGGGTAAAGAATTTTTTTTGTAATCATATAAGTGTTCTTGTCTTGGCAGTCTTGTTGTACAATTTCTTTAGGCTCAAGTAAATAAATATCATTTTTATGTAAATAGTCTAATGCTTCTAAAGTAAAAATATCGTTTAAGTTTTCATTGATTTTTTCATAAATTCGAAAATTATTATCATAGGGATTATACCATAAATCATTATTATAAGTGTATTCTGGTCCTAAACCACAACCTTTTTCTGTCTTCTCTATAGCGTGACCACACTCATGAAGAAGAAGATAATCTAAATAACCGGCTGCATTTTTTCTAACGGAATAACATAAGAAAGAAATAATATTTCCTTGTTTATCGATTGCATAAGGTAAAGTAACAAGAATCATTTTTTTCTGTATAATATTACGTATAGTATTAAGAAAGTCGGGTTGATAAGAAAAGGAATTAGCAATTTTCTGATAATCAGAACGATTACTAAGATATTCTAAATAAGCTTCTTCCATTTTTTCTTTTCTAGTATTTTCAATAAAAGAAATTACATCTTGACTAGGAATATACTGTTGTATCTTTTCTTGCTTTAAAAAGTCTAGGTAAAAAGAAAGTTTTTCTTCGTTATTGCAATCATATGCATCATTAAATGGAAGGGTTATTTTCAGATGTTTTAAATATTCAACTTGATGAATACCAATTTTAGTTATTTTTTTCCATATATTATTGTTGGAATCTGTAAGTTCTTCAAAACTATTTTTTGAAAAACTTTCAATAAGTGAAGGGGAAGTAATATCAAAGTCTCCTAATATAATTTTTTGTTGTTCTTCTATATCTTTACCTTGAATTGCTTCTTTAACTTTTTTAGGTAATTTATCATAAATTAATTGAAATAATTCTTGTTTTTTTCTTTTATATATTTCATTTCTTTTATCTTCTTCTTTTTTTATAAATGTCTCGTATGATTCTAAACTCTTTTCCCAGTTAGAAAATTCTTGGAATAATTTATCATAAATGGTTTTATATTTTTTTATTTTGTTAAGAATTTCTAAATATTTATCTGTTGCCATAAAAGAAGGTAAATCTTCTATCGTAATTTTTTTGTTTTTCTCTCGTAAAAAATAATTAATCAATTTCAATCTATTATTTTGCAATATATCATTTTCTTGTTCATGATTTTCATTATCAAAAGCAAGTAACGGAACATATTGATTTCTCTTGCTTGAAAATGCATAATAAGTGTCAATAGTACTATCTAAAATTTCAGATGTATCTATATCTAAAGCTTTCGTGTAGTTACTTTTGTCATAATTTACAGATATTCCAATTTCTTCTAAAAATTTTATAGATAGTTCTCGTGATTTACAAAATTTTAAGTAATTAATATATTCTTTTAGTCCTTCAATGTCAAAATATGAAATAAAATAAGTATTATTTAACTTTTTGTTGATAAGTTCTCTATATTTTTCTCCATAAACAGTAGTAAAAGCATCTGTTATGTTTGAAATCATGCTTTTAAAGTTAATATCTAATAAATTCATATATTTTCTCTCTCATCCTAGTCATTAAATTCTATATATATAATATATAAAAATGTGAAGAATAGCAAGAAAAATATATGTATGGTACATTAAGTTTATTTGTTGATATATATCTTATTTTGCTTAGGTATTAATAATTTTTTAAATGGATTATGTAAAATGTTTTCTCTATGGTATAATAAAAATAATGTTTATAAAAATTTTACGAGGTGTTTATGGTTGCGAATGATGAATTAAGAAATGGGATTTTAAGAATATGGAGATTGAAATCCAACAGATTTGATATGGCTTATTTTTATGGTGATGAGGGAGAATGGGAATTGAATCCTCAAATTAGTGATTATATATTTCATGATATGCCTAAAGATTTTACTCCTGAGGAAAAAGGTTTATTTGTTTATTTTAAGATGTGTGAGTTGTTTTCTTATGATATTAATTATATGTATCGTAAGATGGAAAGAGAGTTTAATAAGAGTAGATTAGAAAGTATCAACATGGATACACCTATTGTATGTTGGGATTTTGCTAGAATATTTACTAAATTAATCGATATGATGGATGATAAACAAATCTATGGAGTAGTATTAGATTCTAAGGAAGATGTATTTAATGAACATATAGGAGTTGGTATGGCAACAGCGAATGGTATTATTGAATTAGAACCAATGGCTATTGATATTAATGAAAATAGACTAAGTGATTTAACTAATGCTAAAATGGGATTTCCTTTAACCAATATTGAAGTTGTTTTAGGTAATCAGGATTTTTATAATCAAAAAATTCAGAAGATGAATAATTTATTTGGTTATACCAATGATGCTACTTCTTTTTTGCAACAATTTATAAATTATGCAGATAATAATAGACTTGATAATAGTATTGATAGATTTTCTTTGTTTATTAGTGATATGAGAAAAAGAAATATTGCAGGACAAGAGTTTATATATCTATTTAGTTTTTTAAATAGAAATCATGGTTTTAATGAACCTTTAGAGCACAAATATATTGGTGAGATTGTAAATGAGCCTGATGAACCAAGAGAAGTAATTGATGAAATTTTAATTCAGTATGATGGGAATCAATATATTGTGGATACATTAAATCATAGTTGTCTTAAAACAACGGATGAACAGTTGGATGAAATGTTTTCTAATCATAAAATTGGTCGAAGATATTTTAATGATTCTATAGATAAAAAAAGATAAAATATATGGTTTTAAAAGGAGTAGTGTATATGAATAAAGAAGTAGAAGAGATGGAAAATGTATTTCCTATGACAGATGGATCTGATGATGTTTTTGATTCTCCAGGAGATGATACTATTGATTTTGATGATGCGGTATTTCAAACGAATGATGTTCCTTTGATAGATACTAGTACTATTGATGTTGGCAGTAGTGATATTGATTTTTATATATCTAATGTGTCTAAGGAATCTAATCCTTCGGAGGAACCTACATATAATATAGAAGGATATGGAGATATTGCTTCTCTTTCTGATTATTTAAATAATAGTTCTGGAGTTATAGAATTATTAGAGCATGCAGTAAATCAAGAACAGTTTAACTATATTTTGGAATTTTCTGAAAAAGAAAGTCATGATGAAACATTGTTACAATATTTAAAAGATAAGAATTTTCAATTAGATGATTTCCTATCTCTTGATATGAAAACTAATGCTATTTATCAGTTTAAGCCTTTGGTAGAATATTTTTTACAAAATGCAACTTTAGAGGAAGAAAAAAGAATATTAATGAAGTTGTCTTATGTAGATGAACATATTGCAAAAATTATAGCGCAAAGAGATGATAGATCAGAAATAATTGAGTTTAATCGTCATTTTCAAGATATTAAAGTTACGCGTGAAATTATTCGTTATTTTGAGAAACATCCAGACAAAAAAGATTTTACAAAGATGGTTTCTTGGGAATTTGATACACCATTAATAAGAAAAATTATGGAATTAGGATATGTAGTTGACGAGAATTCACCAGCTTCGATATATAATAATAATGAAATTATGAGAGAAGTATTTTATAAATCGATAAATGGTATGAATCCTAAGTTTTTTCAAAACTTAGATCGTGAACTTTTTAAAATACAGGGTTCTTATGCAGAATTATTGCATTGCAAAAAAGATATATTTCATGACGATGTTCCTTTAGTACTTGGTCAGGATGCTTTTGAGCAAATGATAAAATATATATTATTAGGTGCTCATAAAGTCGATTTAAGTGAAGTAGTGAGACCGAAAAATTTATTACTAGTCAAAAAAATATATGATAATCTAAATGAAAAAGAGGGATTTGATTTAGAATTATTTCTAAAAATTACTTATAAGTTTAATCAAAATACTGCTTTATTTGATAGTCTGGATGATAATAGTATTGAAGAAAATATAGAAAATTTAAGATTATATTTTGAATATGAAGAGCTTGCTGTTAGAAATAAAGAAGAGTTAACCAATATTAGGCAGATATATTATCAACAAAAACAACAAAGAATCGATTCAGCAACTTCTTCTATAGAGTTAAAAAATATTATTTGTAATATATTATTAAATCAGAATTATTTTGAAACTAGACAGGGTTTATTAGAGTCTGCAAGTAGAGAGAGATTAATTCCTTTAAAGAATTCACTTCATAATCAAAAACTAGCTAAAGAGTTAGATAGTTATTTTATTATTAGTGATTTATTGAGTACTATTGATAAAATAGATGATGTAGAAAAACTAAAACAATTGGCTGGATTATTTAATGATCAAATATTAAAATATGGTGTGAATAGAAAATGGTTGAATTTTAATGATAAAATCATGTCTTTTTATAATTATGAATTTAATGAGCGTATGACAGATTTTAATGATTACGTTACAGATAAGTTTTATGATGCTACTGATTATACTTTTGAAGATGGTACTAATGTTAATGGAAGAAGAGTACATGTTGTTCATATTCCAAGTGGAGAGAAATTTAATGCTTATCTTCATGTTTTAAACTCTTATTCTACTGGAGGTGCTATTGAATCTGTCATTACTCCTAAATTAATTGGTGCTGCCTATATTTGTTTAACGGGAATTAGTGATGAATATAATAGAGTTTGTGTTAACGGGCAGTCTATATATTCTATTAAAGTTTTGTATTCTCATTTACCAGATGGTTCTTTAGTTTGTGCAGCAAATAGGGATACTGGTATTGGCTCTGGTTATAATAATAAAAATATAGCTACTAGATTACCTAAAGATATGATGCCATTTAGAAAAATAGTTAGAACTACACAAGTGCATGGTTCGGAAACGTATAATGAGTTTGATGCTTATCGTGATGGATTGATGCCAAGTGGTATTGCGTTCCTGGGTGATAATCCGACAGAAGAGGAAATTAATGCTGCGGCTTTTTTAGGCGTACCTTTAGTTCAAATAGATGATTTACAAGAAACTTATCAGAAAGATGCTGGAAAAGGACGTTATGGTATTAGTTTAGCTGATGATGAGAGTTTTTATCATATAAAAGATCATAGTTATGAGGATAGAGCTGTGGTAGTTACGCCTAATGATAAATATGATATGTTAGTGTTAACGGTTCAAAAGGAAATAGGAGATGTTAAAAATCATGTTGAGTCTGTAGATATTACTACTGTACATCAAAAATATGGTTATGATGATTATATTGCAAATTATCAAGGAGAAGTGTATAGCGCTCTTCCAGTTTATGATTATGTTGATTCTACCAGAAGAAATATTGATTCTAAAGTTTTTGAAGAAGCTCTTGTTAAAGAAAAATTATATCATATAGCAGGAGTTCCATCTAGAACTTTATTTACTTATGGAAAATATTTAGGCGGTAAAGAAACATTAACTGTTTTGCAGAACCAATCTCCTGAAAATGAATTTGATAAAGCTATTAACTTTTTGGTTGATACTATAGCAACAGATGATTTTAATATGAATTATGAAGTATCGGGTCGTGATAATGATGCTTTAAGTAAGATAGTTACTATGGAGAATGATGAGTATTTGGCATTATTTGAACCGTATATTAAATTGATTAAATCTAAAGAGCCAAGAGATACTATTCATGATTTGCTAGAAAGAAAAGATGTATTACAATCGTCTATAATGTTCAGGGAATATTCAAGTAGTATTAATAATGAGAAACAAGGGTCGCATAAAAATATAGCTATATAGAGTAGATATGTTGCTTTATTTATGGCTTTGGAAAAAGGTGATATAAAATGTTAGATAGTACAATGCAACTTATTGCATTAGAAAAAGTATTTGAAGAGATGTCTAGGGTAGAAGAGTATGTTGGTGAATGGAAGGCATCTTGGTACGAACAGTATTTAGATGTTTATAGTGATGATTTATATGGTATGAGGGACGCAGATCTTTTGGATTTTCAAGAATCTTATCATAATCATTATCTATTAGAGGGAGTGAGGCCTCTTGAGCAGAGGAATGGAGAAGCTCTTAGAAAAGTAACATTAATAGGCGATTATGGAGAGAAATATAATTGTGAATTTGCTAAGGTTGTCTGGGAAGGAATGTGTTCTAAGAAAGCTATAAGAAGTTTTTCTTTTGCTAATGATGGAGAAATATCATTTACAAAGACTGATAAGATAAAGAGTAACACGAGAAGAAAGAATACAGGAAAAGATTCTATTTATACTTCTTATGAAGCAACTTATAATGTGTTATCTGATGATTTTCGCCTAGATATTACAGTTGATAGGATTACGGGTGAACGATATAGTAAACGTTATCGTGATTATATAAGTTTTTCACGTTTAGGAGATATGGTAGTAAAACGATTCAATGATATTTATATTTATCATGATTTAAATACTAATAGGAAAATGATTAGAATAGAAAAGAAATATAATAAGAAAAATAAATCTTATAATTCTGCTGTTACTTTTGAAGCTGTACTTGATACTTTTGATGCTTTTCAAAGAGGCTCGGTCGATATTAAAACGTACAAAGGAAATGGTAGGGTAAATGGTACTTATCGATTTGATGTAAGTAGAGAGAAAGGTGCTCGTGCTAATTTTTATTCTAGAAAAGGGATTAAGGTGGATTTAATTCGTCATCCTGAAATATTAGCGAAAGCAAATCTTTTACTTTCTACTCGTTCTTCTAGTACTTCTGATATGGTGATATCTAATTTTGCTGATTCTACACAGCAAGCGGTTGCTGATGCTTTAAATAATCGTATTATTAGTTTTGATGCTACTGATTTTAATATGAAAGCAGTTCATGATGCGGAACGAAAAGTAGTTGATACGGTAAAGAAAATTAAAGGAGAGTTGCCTTTGTTTGGTTTGACTGAGAGAATTAATTATAGTTTCCTACTTATGAACCCTGTAGGTCATTTGCCTGAAAATGATCTTGGAAAAGTATTAGAAAAGAAATAAATGTTTGATAAAATAGTTGCAATTTATTATATTTTAGAGTATTGTAAAGTTGGAATTTTTAATTAGAAAAGAGAAAAAGTATATGAGTAATATACGTAAAACTTATGAACAGAAGTTGTCTGAAATGAATGATATAGAGACTCAATTAGCAGAATTAATGAAAGATGAACGGGTTAAAAAGTATTTGGAACTTAACGATCAAAGATTGAAATTAAATTCAGAATTACTTCAGTTATATACGGATATGAAGAAAGAAGAGTTTTCTAAATGTAAGCATATTTGGATACCTATTAGTAAAAATATTGATTATTACGAGGGTCGTTCTGATATTGATTATGGTTGTGTGAAATGTGGATTAGATCAAAGAGTTTTAGGTACTTATAATCCTAGATTTTTATCTACTAACGATAAAATAATATATGATTATTTTTTGGAACATTATGCTACTTCAGGAATAAGATCTCATACACTATGTAATTTTGATTTAGCACGTGCTATGTATGCTAAAATAGTAGAAAATCATCCTGATATTGATGATGTTACTGCATTAAAATATTTTGAAGTTGCTCTTGATGATATTAGAAATATTCGTGTTAATGAGGATAGAAAAGAAAGTAGAGTAAAAAGACTTATGTTAAAACCTGGTTTTAAGAACTGGGGAGGACATAAAAATTAAAAGGAGTGATAATAATGGATAATCATTTAATAGAATATGATGGTAATATGCAAAAATTAGTTTCTACTTTACGTACTATTGTAGAAAGTGATGAATATGTTATTATACAAGAAAAATATCAGGATGAGAATAGTTTAGAATATGGTATAGCAGGGAATAAAATGGTACCTATTTCTTTTTCAGATTTACATGGTCAAACGATTGGTGAATTTTTATATCAAGGAATTTGTGCTGTTGCACCAGATGCGTTAGTTACTGTAATGCATGTTAGTGCTTTTGGTGATGTTCGTGATGATGTCGTTATTGATTTAAATGATAAAGTACATGCTGTTCTTTTAAATCAAAATCATAAATATGATGCGTTTGCTGCTAACCTTTTAGAGATGATGAAAACAGAAGATGCCGATGTTATAGATAAGAATGATAATCCGGCAATATTAAGTAAAAAAATAAAACCATTAGGTTCTCCTTCAAAATAAATTAGATGAGGTGTTTATATGAATCAGTTACAATATCGTTTGTTAAGTAAGGTAGTTGGTGAGAGAAAGCTTGACGGGCATTATTTAGAGAATTTATGGCAAGATTATTGCTTTTATAGTGAACAGTATTCTTTTCCTATTTTCTTTTGTAAAAGTGATTTTGTTAAAATTTTTTCTACTACTTATGATGTGCTTGGTTTAAGAATTAGTGAAGATGAATCTAAATTTGTTCTAAATCATTATTTAGGACTTTTGGAACAAGATGCAATTGATGGTTCTTTAGTTGATGTTTCCTGGGCGATTGATCATATCTGGTATTGTTCTATTGGAAATATAGAATCTTTGGACGCTAAGAAATATAATGATTGCATTCCATTTGTGCAAGACAGGTTGATGAAAGAATTTCAGATTACGGAAAGTTTTACTGATAAAGTCAAAAGAAAAGTGAATGTAACACTTACCACTTCTGGTATGTAGTTATTATTTTGTTTGATAGGAAATAGTAATGGCATATTTCCTTTTTCTTTACAATAATTGACACATTGATTAAAAGTGACTCTTAAAAATGGATATGATTATGCTATAATAAACAGACAAGGTGGTAAAACATGAAAGAGAATATTAAGAGTTTATTTATTATTGTTCTGGGTAATTTATTACTTACTAGCGCTTATGCTTTTTTAACTGTTCCTAATAATATTATTAATGGTGGGGTTACCAGTACATCTTTATTATTATCCTATTATTTTCATGTAGATATTGGATATGTTGTAACTATATTAATTATTCTTTTGTTATTTTTTGGAAGAGTTATGTTAGGGAAAGATTTCTTTTATCGTTCTTTATTTAGTAGTGCTTGTTATATGGTGTTTTTTAATTTGTTTCATATGACAGGCATATCATTTACTTTTTCACCGATTGTTATTGTTGTTTTGGCGGGTATTTTTGTTGGTGTTGGTAGATTTTTATGTCTAATGGAGGATTCTTCTACTGTTGGTTATGATGCGTTTGCTTTATATATACATGAAAAACATAAGAGATTAGAAACTTCAGATGTTTTATGTGTGATTGAGTTAGTTATTATATTATCTGGTTTTGCAACTTTTGGTATTTTGTCTGTAATATATGGTATTATTTTTACTATTATTGAAACACAGATAATGTACTTTTTAGAAAAAGGATATAAAGTACCTATTAAAAAGATTCGTGCTATAGAGTAGAGATGTACTTTTTAATTATTTTTTACAAAAATTATAATCTTTGTTATAATGAACTCATAAGGAGTGATTTTTTGTGTTAAATCCAAAAAGAGATGAGAGTGAAATTAATGAGGAGAAAATTGTTGATCAACTGCGTTCTATTGGTATTGATATGATATCTGAAGCTGGTAGTGGTCATCCAGGTATTGTATTAGGAGCAGCACCTATTATTTATAGTTTGTATGCTCACCATTTACGAATTGATCCAGAAAATCCTGATTTTTTTAATCGTGATCGGTTTATTATGTCAGCAGGACACGGATCTGCCTTACTTTATGCAACGTTATATATGGCGGGATATCCGATTACTTTAGATGATTTAAAAGTGTTTAGACAAATTGATTCTATTACTCCAGGACATCCTGAATATAAAAAGACACCTGGTGTTGAGATGACTACTGGTCCTCTGGGACAAGGTTTTGCGACAGCGGTAGGTGTTGCGATGGCGGAAGCTAATCTTCGAGCTAGATTTAATAAGGGTAAAAAAGAAATTATTGACTTTAATACTTATGTTTTATGCGGTGATGGAGATTTAATGGAAGGTGTTTCTTATGAAGCAGCATCTCTTGCTGGAACACTAAAATTAAATAAATTAATCGTTTTATATGACTCTAATGATATTTGTTTAGATGGTAGCACTTCACAATGTTTTACAGAGAATGTGGCAATGAGATTTATTGCGCAAGGATGGAATGTAATTACGGTTCCTGATGGTAATAATATTTTGTCTATTGTAAAGGCAATTGAAGATGCGAAAGCTTCTACTGATAAGCCAACATTAATTGAAATTAAGACTACCATTGGTAAATATTCTAAGTTAGAAGGTACGAATTTGGTACATGGTTCTCCTTTGGATAAAGATGATGTTTCTGCCATTAAAGAAAAAATGCAAATTCGAGATATACCTTTTACTATTTCTCAAATTACGATGGATGATTTTCAAACACTTATTCATAATCGTTGTAAGAATTTGCATGACAAGTTCTTAAAAGCAGTAGAGAATATGGATGAGGAAGATAAGAAGTGTTTGATGGATTTTATCGAAGGTCATAAATCCTATGATATCAAAGATATTTTATATGAAGCACCAGAAGATAAAGCTGAAGCTACTAGAGTGACATCTGGTAAAATTTTATCTTCTATTGTTCCTAAATATCCAACAGTAATTGGTGGTAGTGCTGATTTATTTGCAGCAACTAAAACTTATGTAAAAGATGCGGGAGACTTTACTAGTGATAATTACTTAGGCAAGAATATCTTCTTTGGTGTTAGAGAACATGCTCTAGGAGCTATTTTAAATGGTTTTGCTTTATGTGGATTTCATCCTTATGGTTCTACATTCTTAAGCTTTAGTGATTATTTAAAACCAAGTATTCGTATGTCTTGCATGATGGATTTACCAGTTACTTATATATTTACGCATGATTCTATCAGTGTTGGAGAAGATGGAGCAACACATCAACCAGTAGAGCAATTAGCATCTCTACGAGCTACACCAAACTTAGAAGTATTTCGTCCGGCAGATGCTAATGAGGTTATTGGTGTTTACCGTGCTATCTTTGAGAAAAAGAGTGGTCCATCCGTCATTGCACTATCTAGAAATAAAACACCAATTTTAGAGACTACTAAAATTAGTGAAGTTGCGAAAGGTGGATATACAGTTTTTGATTCTGAAAGAAAATTAACGGGAATTATTATCGCAACAGGAGAAGAAGTGCATCTAGCAATTGATGTTGCTAAGAGATTACAATCGAAAGGATTAGATATTCGTGTTGTGTCTATGCCATGTCTTGGACGTTTTTTAGCACAAGATCAAGAATATATCGATAGTATCTTACCAGTAGAGGTTAGAAAAATAGTTATTGAAGCAGCATCTTCTATGTCTTGGAATAGTATTGTCTTTAATAATAAGTATTTAATTACCCTTGATCAATTTGGTGCTAGTGGTAAAAAAGAAGATGTATATAAAAAATTTGGATTTGATGTTGATAGTTTAGAAGAAAAAATAGAAAATTTACTCAAATAAACGACATAAATAGACTCGTCTATCATGTATAGTAATATTAGGTGATGGTATGAGAGTCTATTTTATTTTTGATATTAAGGAAGAGTTTATTAATTTGTACCGGGGAAATGAAAGAATTTTATTTAATATTTTAAAGCAAATTTATTATCTTGAAAAAGAAGAAGCAGAATATGGTTATCATCTTTTTAAACAGCTAATTAATCCTATTGAAAAAAGTAAAATTGATCGCACTTTATTTTTAAAACTACATCAAGATATTCCATATTCTAAACGCGGGGATATTCATTATTATAACAACTTATATAAAGATGAAATTAGTAGGTTAACTGTGAAGCATAGCTATATAAAAATAGAAGCAGAACAATTAGCTTCTTCTTTCTTTTCTTATTTAAATTTTCTTAATCCTAGATTTTTTGTTTGTGAGTTTTGTTATCAGGACTATTTCTTTTTACAAGATTCTTTAGAAAAAGAAGTAAATCACTTGTAGAATATTTTATTTTTTAGTAAAATAATGTTAGTAAGGAGATGAAATTATGTTACATGATATATTAATGGTATTATTAGGATTAGTTATCGGCTTAATTATTGGAGTCGTTGTTGCTAGAAAATTAATGAAGAAATATTTAAAAGATAATCCTCCAATCAATGAGGAAATGATTAAAGGATTAATGATGCAAATGGGTAGAAAACCTAATCAAAAACAAATTAATCAAATGATGAAAGCTATGCAAAAGTATCAATAAGGAAGAGAAATCTTCTTTTTATTTTTACTGAAATAGGGTATAATAAACTAGAATTGTTGGTGATTTGATGAAAAACTTTAGAGAGAAGTTAGCATTAGTTCCTACGAAACCTGGTAGTTATCAGATGAAAAATAAAGATGGAGTTATTATCTATGTGGGAAAGGCTAAGAATTTGAAGAACCGGTTAAAAAGTTATTTTACTGGTACTGTTACTGGAAAGACTAGAAGATTGGTAGAAGAGATTGATGATTTTGAATATATTGTTACTTCTTCGGAGTTAGAGTCTTTAATACTAGAGATTACATTAATTAAAAAGTATGATCCTAAATATAATATTTTATTAAAAGATGATAAAACTTATCCTTATATTGAACTTACGAATGAGAAGTATCCAAGACTTAAAATTGTTAGAAATGCTAAAAGAAAGAAGTCTAAAGATCATTTATATGGTCCTTATCCTAATGTTGCAGCAGCAAGGAAGACAGTTGAGATGATTAACCGGATTTATCCGCTTAGAAAGTGTGATAAATTGCAAAAAGACTTGTGTCTTTATTATCATATTCATGAGTGTCTGGGATATTGTGTAAAAGAGGTTCCTGAAGATGATATTAATCAGATGAAAAGAGAAATTATCTCTTTTTTAAAGGGTGACTCTAGGGAAATTGTTGAAAAAATTAAAGCTTCTATGGAAAAAGCAAGTGAAGCTATGAACTACGAAAAAGCGTTGGAATTAAAACAGATGTTAGAAGATATCGATATTACTTTACGTAAACAAAAAATTGATCTTAATAAGGGATATCAATTTGATTTAGTGAATTATTATCAAGATGAGAATTATTTATCGATAGAGATTTTCTTTATCCGGGATGGTTTGTTGTTTGGAAGACATAATGAAATTATTCAGACGATGATTGATCCGGAAGAAGAAGTTGTGGAGTATTTAATTAAGTTTTATGATAAGTCAGGAGTTTTACCTAAAGAGTTGTATTTACCAGATGAGCTAAATTCGGAACTTATTAGTGAATATTTTCAACTAAAAACTTATCGTCCACAAAAAGGAAAGTTAAAGAAGCTTTTAGATTTAGCGAAGGAAAATGCCAAAGAGCAGTTAGATTTACAAGAAGAGACCTTAAAGAAAGATGATAGACTTAGAATGGATGCCATCCGTGAGTTAAAAGAGTTATTGCACCTTGATTCGGTATCTCGTATGGAGTCTTTTGATAACTCGCATTTATTTGGCACATTCTATGTTGGTGGTATGGTGGTGTTTGAAGACTTTTTACCATTAAAGAATGAATATCGTAAATTTAAGATATCTACAGATGTAAAAGATGATTTATCGGCGATGAAGGAAGTTTTATATCGTAGGTATTATAAAGTACTGATGGAGAATTTAGAAAAGCCAGATTTGATTGTGATGGATGGTGGTAAATTACAAATAAGTGTTGCGAAAGAAATTGTTGATTCCTTAGGCTTACATATTCCTATTATTGGTCTTGTTAAAGATGATAATCACAGAACTAGTTATATTATGAATGATAAGTATGAAGTGTTAAATGTAGATAAGAATTCTAATTTGTTCTTATTCTTTACTAGGATTCAGGATGAAGTGCATCGTTATGCAATTACTTATCACAGAAATATTAAATCTAAGGGAATGTTATCTAGTGTTTTAGATGTTGTTCCTGGAATTGGTGAAGTAAGAAAGAAAGAATTATTAAAAAAATTTGGTTCTTTAAAGCGATTAAAAGAAGCTAGTGTGGAGGAACTTTCTGAAGTGGTATCTAGAGATGTTGCAAAAAATTTAGTTTCTTACTTGCAAGAGTTGTAGTATAATGGATATGAAAGGGTGAAGAGTGTGAAAAGATTAAATCAAAAAGGGTTTTCATTGGTTGAATTATTGACAACAATTGTTATCTTGGGAATCTTAATGTCGGTTGCTGTAGGAGGTGTTTTAATTTATATTAATAAAACTAAAAATGATGCCTTTGAGACATTAGAGTATACTTCTTATGATGGTACAGTAAATTATATGATGGAACATAATATGCTATTAAATGAGGGCGAGTCAATGAGTGTTACGCTTGCTGAATTATTTGAAGGAGGCTACATTGAAAGGCCTACTGATCCTAACGACAATGGAAAATTATGCACGGGAACGGTTACTGTTACTAATAATTCTACTAGTTCTACGATTGGTTTAGATAAATATAAATATGTAGTGGACTTAGACTGTGGAAATAGAGATCCAGTAACATTTCCTTAGAATGGAGTAGTTTATGAGTAAAATAAAAGTAATGGATGAGATTTTAGCTAATAAGATTGCTGCTGGTGAAGTTGTCGAAAAAACGATGAATGTAGTAAAAGAATTAGTTGAAAATTCTATTGATGCTGGTAGTGATTGTATTAAAATAGAACTTATTGATTCTGGTGTAAAAGAAGTTAGAGTAACTGATAATGGTATCGGTATGGATAGGGAGGATGCTACTTTAGCGTTTTCTAGACATGCTACCTCTAAATTAAAAAATTTGGATGATTTGTTTAATATTGAATCTTTAGGTTTTCGTGGAGAAGCCTTGCCATCCATTGCTTCCGTTTCTAATATTGAATTAAAGACTTCTAACGGCGAACAAGGTACCTATCTTACTTTGTCTGCTGGCAAAGATATGCATGTTGAAGATAGTGACTTACAAAAGGGAACTAGTATTACTGTTAAAGATTTATTTTATAATACACCAGTTCGTCTAAAGTATTTAAAAAATCTTTATGTGGAACTTGCTAATATTACGGAATATGTAAATAAGATGGCTCTTTCTTATCCAAATATAAAATTTACATTGATTAATAATGATAAAGTTTTATTGGATACGGATGGTAATGGTGATTTAAGAAAAGTTATTTATGAAATATATGGTGCAGATATTACGAAAAAGATGATTGAGGTATCTGGTGAGAATGATGACTACTGTATTCATGGATACATGTCTTATCCTGAGATGACTAAGAGTAATCGTAATTCTATTACTACTTTGGTTAATGGTCGAGTTATTAAAAATAATGAGTTGAATAAAGTTATTGTAGATGCGTATCATACTTATATTCCTAAAGATAAGTTTCCGATTGTGGTATTACATATTGATGTAGATCCTATTTTGATTGATATTAATATTCATCCTACCAAGATGGATATTAAATTTTCTAAGATGGATACGTTAAAAGAATTAGTAAATGATGTGTTTTCTGAGCAATTAAAGAAATTAACATTAATTCCTCAGATTAGTACTAGAACTGAAGAAGCTTTGAGAGAGACTACTATTCCACTTTATCGGGCATTTAAAAAAGAAGAAGTAGAGCAACCTAAGTACGAGGAGACTGTTTTGGATTTTTCTGTTTCTGAAGCAGATGAGACTGTTTTTGCTCCTGTTTCTCATGAGGAGGTAGATATTGATCAAAATATAGAAGTTTCGAAGGAACCGCGTATTAAACCGATGATTCCTAGAGGAATTGTTTATATGACTTATATTATTGCTGAAAATGAGGAGGGTATGTATATTATTGATCAGCATGCCGCAGCAGAGCGCATTAATTATGAAAAAGTGCTAGCTTCTTTAAAAGAGAAAGTGATTCCTATTGATTTATTAATTCCTGTTAAAATAGAGCTTGCTTCTAATGAGTTTTTAATTATTAAGAATCATTTAGATATTTTAAATAAATATGGTTTTCTTGCAGAGGAGTTTGGTATGAATACGATTATTGTTCGCAGTCATCCTCATTGGATTGAAGATGATATTGCTGAAGAGTGTATTCGTAAAGTGGTAGATATTATTATTATGAAAGAAGATTTTGATTTTGATCAATTTGTATGGCGTATGGCTTCTACTATGGCATGT
This sequence comes from uncultured Bacilli bacterium, assembly GCA_944371995.1. GTDB lineage: Bacteria > Bacillota_I > Bacilli_A > RF39 > UBA660 > Faecimonas. The sequence continues at coordinate 21,571 of CALVYD010000003.1, read as the reverse complement.
AGGATGTCTGTTAAGGCTAATGATTATTTATCTTATGATGATCAAGTATGGTTGTTAGATACATTAAGATGTTGTGAAAATCCATTTACTTGTCCTCATGGTAGACCTACTATTATTACTTATACTAAATATGACTTAGAAAAACTATTTAAGAGATCTTTAGACTAGGAGAAGAAATATGAAGCCGATTATTGTGATTGTTGGACCTACGGGAGTAGGAAAGACAAGATTGAGTATTGAACTTGCGAAAAGAATGGATGCGGAAATTATTAATGGCGATTCTGTCGCAATCTATAAAAAATTAGATATCGGGAGTGCGAAACCATCGAAAGAAGAAAGATTGGAAGCTGTTCATCATTTGATTGATATTAAAGATCCGACAGAAGAATATAGTGTTTATGATTATCAAAAAGATGCTAGGAATGTAATAAGGGATATTGATAGTCGCGGGAAGAGGATTATTGTTGCTGGCGGTACGGGTCTTTATATTAAAGCTCTTCTTTATAATTATATTTTTACGCCGGGAAGCAGACAAAATACGTATGATGATTTAAGTAATGAAGAGATATTAGATAAAATTAAAAGTTATGATAATACAATTACTATTCATCCTAATAATCGTAAAAGATTGGTTCGTACTTTGAATAAATATGAAAATGGTGATATTTTAACTCATCAAAAAGATGAATGTTTGTATCCTATTTATGTTGTAGGACTTACTGCTTTACGTAGTATGGTTTATGATAGAATTAATAAAAGAGTAGAGAATATGATCGATAATGGATTGTTAGAAGAAGTCCTATCTTTAAAAGGGGATTATAAGAATTCTAGAGTATTAGGTACTGCTATTGGATATAAAGAGTTTATTCCTTATTTTTTAGGTGATGCGAGTTTAGAAGAGGTAATAGAAAAAATTCAGCTTGATTCTAGGCATTATGCAAAAAGACAGTATACTTTTTTTAATCACCAATTTGATACTCATTGGTATAATGTTAATTTTGATGATTTTAATCAGACTATCGATGAAATATATGAAGATATAAAAAAACAAGAAGCCAGTTAGGCTTCTTTTAATTCGGAATAAACATCCATGTTAAATTGATGTTCTGTTTGTTCGATTGCTAAAAGGTTATTGGTACTTATTAAAAAGAAATTATGATCTAAGATGTTTTCTTTTGTAGAGGTTACGGGATCATCCCAGGTTAGGTCTAGGTGTAGCCATTGATTGTTTACAAATACAGCATTCCAGACATGTTCTTCACTTGATACTTTGTAATTTTTAATTCCTAATTTTTCTAAAAATAGTTGCATAGCATCTGTATATCCACCACAGATTCCATATCCTTGAAGAAGAGGTCCATAGGCTATATCTGATTGATAGGTCGTGTCACCATAATCACTTCTGGCAGAATCATATACACTATTGTTAATAATATAGTCATGTATTCTTAGGATATTATTGGTATCTGTATCCCCTGGAATAATTAATTGTCCAGCTAATTCATCTACTTTGTTATTAATTTCTCTTATTTGCTCATCACTGTAGCTTTTTTGAATATGAATTTGTACTTTTCCTAGGGAGTCATACTGTGTTTCTATATGATAGAAACCGTTATATGGATGAACAAAATTATTAATATCAGAAAGCATTTCTTGATTGTTTGCTAAACTTTCTACTTCGTTTAAACAATCACTATAAGTATCAGGACAGTAGAAAGTAAAATTTTCCATTCCTGAGTTTATTGCGGTATAAAAAATATTTAGAATATCTTGTTTAGAGTCAGGTGAGAAGTCATCTGTTGTTTGTACATAATTAAAATCATAGTCTCTATAGTACTCGTTTTTATTTTCTAGAGTAGATGTATCATCTTGAAATGAACGAAGAACAGAATAATAAGCTTTTTGTAAGTCTTGTTGATACAAAAATAATACTCCGATAATTATTAATGTAATGGCCAATAAAATAAGTTTTTTCATAATTCCTCCAGTACTTTAGTTATGCTAATTTAATTCTAACGTAAAAGAAAAAAATTGTAAATAAAAACCAATCGAAGGATTGGTTTGTTTACATAGCGTTTTTCATCTTTGTTAATCTTGATTTTAAACGTGCAGCTTTATTTTTGTGGATTTTTCCACTAGCCATAGCTTTGTCAACTCTTTGAATAGCAATATTATAGTTGTTGTTTGCTGCTTCTTTGTTTTCTGCTCTTACTTCTTTTTCAAATTTTTTAATAGCAGTTCTCATGCTTGAGATTACTAACGTATTTACGTTTGTTTTTTTCACGTTAGAACGTACTCTTTTTTTAGCACTAGCAATATTTGGCATTTTTTCACCTCACTTTTATAAACATATTAATTTTATCAAATATTCTTTAAATTTGCAAATATTTTTTTGGTGAATTGTCAATATTAAAAATAGGTGAAGAAAATGCATACAATCGATTTAAAAAATACGGATTTGAGAACAGATTTAGTTATTGATGAAATTAGTAATAAACAAGCAAAAGAATTAGGTGTAGTTACTAATGTTGTTACTAAAACTAAGAATACGACATTAGAAGAAATTGAGGTTACTAAAGAGCTAGAAGAAAAACTACATAAGAAAGCGGGCTATTATAATACAGTTTCGTTTCAAGATGTGACAGATAAGAATAATTTTAAAGATGTAGAAAATGTTATGATTCAAGCCTTGAAGTTAATGTATGAAAAAATAAACTTAAAGGAAGATGGAAAAATTTTAATTGTAGGTCTTGGTAATGAAAAGTCTACACCGGATTCTTTAGGACCTAAATGTATTGATCAAGTTTTAGTAACTAGACATTTGTTTTTACTGGGAGAAGTTGAGAATGGTTATCGGAATACTGCTAGTTTTAAACCTAGTGTTACTGGCGCTACTGGAATTGAAACTAAAGATTTAATAGAAGCTGTCAAATGCAAGGTAGAGCCTGATTTGATTATCGTAATTGATGCTTTGGCTACGAATTCTATTGAACGACTTAATAAGACGATTCAAATTGCAACTTCTGGCATTTCTCCGGGAAGTGGTATTGGTAATGATCGTATGGAGATTAGTGAAAAAACGCTTGGTGTTCCGGTTTTAGCTATTGGTATACCTACCGTAGTGGATGCTACTACAATCGTACAGAATACTTTACAGTTATTATTAAAACAAATTAGTTATAAGTTAAGTAATCAGGATAATGATAAATTAAAACTAGTGCCAGTTAATAAACAAGATTATCAGTATCATCAAGGTGAGTTGACCAATGAACAGAAAGAAGATGTTTTGGGAATGGTTGGATTGCTTAGTGATAGTGAACAAAAAGAATTATTATTAGAGGTATTGTTGCCAGTTAACTATAATTTAATGGTAACACCTAAGGAAATAGACTATGTTATGGATAAGTTAAGTCTATTATTGGGAAATGCCATTAATAAAAGTCTTCATACTCACTTTAATCCGACAAATTAACTTGCTTTTATTAGGTATATTAGTCTTGGTGATAGAATGAAGAAGAGATTTTATTCTAAAACAAGAAAAAAGCATAGAGTAAGAAAATATCTTTTTTTACTTCTTTTTGTGTTTGGTATGTATATTGCTTATCAATATTTAGATCAAAGTCCTATCAATATAGATCAGAAAGAGTTTGTAAAAATTTTACTTTCTAAAGATCAGGAAAAAAGTTTAGCGGAGTCTGTTCTTTCTATTATTTTTCCATCAAATGAAGAAAAAGTAGTAGCACTCCTTGAAAATAATTATCAAAATTTGATTATAGAAGAACAGTCGAAGGTAGTTTCCATTGCTGCGGAAGTAGAGCAGGGTGAACCTTGTATTTATATTTATAATAGTCATCAAACAGAAGAATATACACCAAATACTTTCGTTGAGTATAGTGTAATGCCAACTGTGATGATGAATGATTATATTTTAGAAGAAAAATTTGAAGAGCATAATTTTGCAACAGTCGTAGAAGAGAGAAATATTAAAGAGGTATTAAATCAGAATGGTTGGAATTATGCTAAAAGTTATCAAGCTAGTAGAGTTTTTTTAGAAGATGTTAGAACAACTTATCCTAGTTTAAAATATTTTATTGACGTGCATAGAGATAGTTTAGGAAAAGATAGAACTACTGTTACTATAGGTGATAAGAATTATGCTAGCATTTTGTTTTTGATAGGATTAGAGAATCCTAATTATCAACAAAATTTAGAATTTACAGAAAAAATTAATCAGAAAATTAATGAAAAATATCCTAATTTATCTAAAGGAATTTATAAAAAGGAAGGACCAGGTGTCAATGGTGTTTATAATCAGGACTTTTCTCCGTTTACTATCTTAGTGGAAATGGGAGGTCCTGAAAATACTATTGATGAAGTTTTGAATACATCTTTGGCATTTGCTGATTGTTTTCTTGAGGTGATTAATGAATATGAATTACACTAGAATATTTCAACTTACTATTGGTGTGTTAATTATTTTGTTTATCGGACTCTATATTGGTCAAATGACCGGATATTATCAATATAGTGAGAGTAAAAAGACTACTTTAACAGAAAGCGCTATTCAAAGGTTTGAGCAAGATGTTAAAGAGGGTAAGGAGATTCGAGCAGGAGATTACTTAGAAAAAGAAACAGATTATAATAATAAGGCCTCTACTTTAGGTATGAAAGTTTCTAAGTTAATTGAGGCTGGTTTTAATAAAGCAATGAACACTATTTTTGATGAGTTATCTAAAGCAATTAGTAATCAATAATATATTAAAAAATTATTTTCTTTATAAAAAAAGTGTGCTATACTCAATTATAGGATAGGGGTGCTATGATGATTGAGGGACAAATAATTCATAAGTTAAAACTAGATATTGAAGAGAAAGAACGTTCCTATCAAAAAGAATTACAAAAGATAAAAGCAGAAAATGAACTACTTGCTTATATTAAAGGAATGTTGGATATTACGGAGGGAAATGTTAGTAATTTTCCATATTATGATCCTAATGATTTAGATACGAAAGAGGCAGAAGAAGATTTTAATGTTATGTTGAAATATACTTTAAAAGAAGATCGCATTATTGCTTCTTTTAAAGCAGAAGTTAAGAATTTGTACTTCTTAGAAAAAATAGGATATCGTCATGCAGAACAATATCAAGAAACGAAAGAACGATTAGAGGAATATCGTCGTAAGATTGAACAGTCATACCAAGAGTTAATTTCTAACGAAACATTAAAAAAAGCAACTGCTAAAAAGGAAGAAATTTTAAAGAAGTTGTCTGATTTAAAGACAAGTTTAGTAAATGAGAATATGTTAGAAATACAAGATATTGACTCCTTTTATGAAGAATTGAAGTATGCTAATTTATCAGAAAATGAGAAGACTGCTATTTTACTTTCTGTGTTAGAAAAAAATTTATCTTTACAGAAAAAGCGTCTTGAAGAGTTAGAAAATATAGAACAAATACAAAATAGAGTTATTGTAAAAATTGCACTTGTGATTCCTGAACAAGAGTTGGAAAATATGAAAGAAATATTAAGTTTACAGAAGGTACAGCTAGAAAAGTTGCCAATTAGAATTACTTATCCTATCAAAATGCGAGTTATCCAGTTACAGCCAAAGACACAAGAGATTATTGATATTATAAAAAATGGTTCTAATATGAAAAAGAGTAAAGTGGATACACCTAAAAAAGCATAGTAGAAGAGTAAAATTAGATAGTAGGTGAAGAAATGACGGATCAAAATGAATTAATTACGATATTAAAAAATGCAATTAATGATAAAAAGAATGATGTAAAAGAATATAATAATCGACTTGATCAAAATTTGTCACTAAAGATGCAACTTTTAGAGGACTTAAGACAAGATGTTAATGAGATTACAAAAGTGGATATGAATACCTTAAATGAGATTATTCAACTGTTTCCTCTTCCAGAAGAAAAGAAGGCATCTTTGATGCAAGAGTTAGATATTATTAAAGCTTTGCTTACCTTAAACCAGACGGAAAAAACTAACTATACGTTACTTCCAAATCAGTTAGCAGCATTTACTACTTTTATTGAGTGTTTAGAAAAATATATTGAGGCAAAAAATCAAGAGAAACAGTCGATTGACCCGGAATATAATCATATTATGGTGTTAACTAATCAGTATAAGAGTTTACTTTCTAAGTTAAAAAGACCAAATAATACAGAACTAATTACTGATATTGATACTATTCTTCATTTGTTTCAAGAAAATAAGATTGAGGAAGATAAAAAGCAAGCTATTTTACTGTCTTTAATTAAATATAACCAAGAAGTTATTTCTAAAAAAGAAAAAGAAGTTAGTCATCGAAGAGTAGATATTACAGCTATGGAACTTACTACAATATTTCAAAGATATGGCTATGATTTTTCTAAGTTAGATACAGAATATCAGATAAAATTAAGAAAAGAAGGAAATAGAAAAAATATTGATGAAGTTCTTAATGCTATGCAAGAGGTTGGTTTTTCTAAACTTCGTGAAGAGTCTTCAGGACTTATTCTTACTTCTTTATTATTAGGAAGTACGAAAGATATTGTTCGTGATATTACTAATATGGCTGGAGAAAGAGGAATTAATCTTACTACCATTGAAAAATTAGTTAGTGCTTATTTACCTAATCGGTTTTTATGGCAAGGACGTTATCATATTGGAAAAATGGAAGATTTTAAGAAGAATTTAACTTTGTTAGCAGAACATGGTATTAGTATTCCTGCTGTTAGTGAAAAAGAAAAAGAGTTATTGATTACTTCTAATGCTATACTTCAGAAAAATTTAGAATGGTTAGAAAAATATGGATTATATAGTGATACAGTAAGTGATTTATTATTAGATGATTTCTTGTCTTCTTTGTTGTCACAAAATATTCCTGAAGTTATTGATTTATGGATTGAGTCACATCCATTAGGAATTGCTTATATTAAAAACAATTTAAGTGTTTTAGCTAGTTATTTATCTGATGATACTTTATTGTTTTATAAATTATATATCTCTCAAAGAGAAAGTGATACTTCTCCTTTTAGGTTAACTGTTTCTAATGGTGTAAAGAAATTACATCTTAGAAAAGAGTTTACTAAAAACTCTATTCCTTATCTTGGAATTCATGATTTAGAAAGCGCTAAAGAAGTAACACAAGCTTTTGAGATACTTTTTGAAAATCAAGAAAAGTATTTGGAATGTGCAAAACAGTCTTTAACTAACACTATATCTGATAATATTTTTGATCATCCGTATATTGTCCATATGAATCAATTTTCTGATCCTCATGAGAGTCTATTATATGATATTCATGGAATTAAAATATCTAAATTAAAAGTATTGAGAATTTATGACAGTTTGTGTAAATCAGGTCTAGGAGATAGTATGGATGCTTTACTATTTGCTGTTACTTATCATAAGATATTTTCAGAAAATGAGTATCATCAATTAGTTACGGCTATTCGTGATGCAGTGGATACGGAAAGGGAGATTTTATGAGTTTTTTATTAGAGTATAATATTTCAGATGATACTATCAAAAAAATAAAAGAAAATCATGAAGAAAGTATGATATTTTCTGTACTTTGTTTTAAGAAAAATGTCATAGAAGTTATTCAGTATTTAAAATCTATTCATATAGAAGTTTTAGATGATTTACTTATTAACCGTCTAGAGTTGTTCTTAATTCCTAAAGATGTAATTCAAGAGAGATTTGAGAAGTATAACATTCAGGTGTTAGTCGATTTAATTAATGAGGATATTAGTGTATTAAATAACGTATAGAAAGTTTCGGCTTTCTTTTTTTTGTTATTTTTCTAACTGGCTTTCTTCTATTATGGTTATTGGATATTGGGTTAGTAAGGGACTATCTTTTGGTATGATTATGCGATAAGTAATTGTTTCTAAGTAGGATTTATCTAGTATATGTTCTTTAGGTATTTTATAATTTATTTCTTTTTCTTTGGTATATGGAAAAGTAATATCACAAATTACGGCTTTTATTAATTCTTTTGTTTGTGCTTTCTTTAATGCTTCTTTTACAGATTTACTATATGCTCTAATTAATCCTGAAGCACCTAACTTGATTCCTCCAAAATAACGAACAGTAATTGCTATTACGTTTGTAATATCTTCTTTTTCTAATATATTTAGCATAGGAAGTCCAGCTGTGGAACTTGGTTCGCCATCATCTTCTGCTTTTTTTATTGTTTCTCCTATTTTATAGGCATAGCAATAATGAGTTGCTTTAGGATAGACTTTTTTTATTTGATTTAAAATAGAGTCTACTTCTTCTTTAAATTTTATTTTTGCTATTATTGTAATGAATCTTGAATTTTTAATTATTATTTCATTTTTTACATTTTCATGAATGGTATACATAACTTTCACCATTCATATTATATCATGTATTATTTTGTACATAAAGGGCTAGATTGTTAGTAATTTCATGTTTTTTAACTTTTATTTTGCTTGTATTGTGCTATAATAAATTTATAGATACTGAAGTAGGGATAAGGAGAGAAGCTATGTTTCGAAGAAAGAAAGATAAAGAGATTGATATTGGTAGTTTAAATGATATTTTAAGTATCAGTAAGAAGTTAATTAATATAGTTTATATCATGACTATTATCGCTTTAATATTATTAGGTACTTATCTAGTAAAAGAATGGCATGCACTGCGTTTTTTAGGAGAGTTTTTGATAGTAATTTCTCCAATATTTATCGGGTTAATTATTGCTTGGTTATTAGATCCTCTGGTGAAATGGTTGCAAGGGAAAAAAGTGCCTAGAATTTTTGCTTGTATTATTGTGTATTTGTTGTTTTTGGCTCTTTTATTTTTGATACTTGCATTATTGGTTCCTGCCATGGGTAGTCAAATTAAAGATTTTGTTAGTGGCCTTCCAGCATTGATTCAAGATTTTCAACATTTTGCAAATGAACTTGTGAAAAATTTGAATCATACTTTTGATTATGACTTTTCTAGCGTGAAAAACTCAATATATCAAACTATAGAACAGTTTGGTATTGATATGTCTACTAAATTACCTAATATGGCTATTGGAATCGTTTCTTCCGTTGTTAGTGGAGGAGTATCCTTCTTTTTAGGACTTATGATAGGATTTTACATGTTGTTTGATTTTGATAAGTTAAATCGCTCGTTTATTTCTTGGTTACCAAGGCATTGGCGTAAAGGTGCTAGTGAGTTGTGCGTGAGATTAAATGAGTCGTTAAGAAGTTATGTACAAGGATTGCTATTAGTGATGTCTTTAGTGTTTATTACACAAAGTATTGGTCTTACTATAAGTGGTATTAAAGCACCTTTAGTTTTTGCATTCTTTTGTGCACTTACTGATATTATTCCTTACTTTGGACCTTATATTGGTGCCATACCAATTGTGTTAGTAGGATTTACTATGGATCCGATTGTTGGTATTTGTTGTGTTATTTCTATTATTGTAGTACAACTTTTAGAAAATAATTTTTATCAACCTTTGATCATGGGACATACTATGAAATTACATCCGGTAACAATTATGTTAGGACTCTTGATTTTCCAACATTTCTTTGGTATTATAGGTATGATTGTTGCAACACCGGTAATTGCAGCAGGTAAAATTATTCTTACATTTATCAATGAAAAAGTAGATGTTGTTGGAAGAGTTACAGGTGATGATGAATATAAAGCAGTGACTGAAGACTAGTATTAAAGAAATAGAATAGTAAGAGAAGTCGTGGTTGGTGAAAACGATGTATTCTACTTTAAGAAGCTACTTTAGGAGCTTTATCGGCCATGCCGTTATGTTAATTAAGACCAGACTAGGATGGTACCGAGCAAATGCTCTCCTAGCCAGGTCTTTTGTTTGTTTTAAGGAGGATTTATGAAAATTTATTTGTTAGCAGGTAAAGCAGGGAGCGGTAAGGATATGCTAGGTAGATATATGAAAACACAATATGATTATGCAGGCCATAATGCTTGTATTTTGCATATAACGTCCCCTCTTTATGAATATGCGAGAAATTATTTTAGTTGGAATGGGAATATGGCTGAAAAACCTCGAGAGTTTTTGCAGGAAATGGGAATTGAGGTTATTCAAAAAAGATTGGGAAAGAAATATTTTTTATTGGATAGATTATGTGAAGATATTGATATTTTAAAACACTTTTTTGATGTGTTTATTATTACTGATGGAAGACTATTATTTGAATTTGAAGAGTTAAGACGTAGATATCCTAATATTAAAATTATTCATGTTATTCGTGAAAATTATGACAATAAATTATCGGAAGATGAAAAACAGCATGTTACAGAAGTGGAAATGGAAGAATATCATGATTATGATTATGTTGTAAGAAATACAACTAAAGAAAGATTATTTTTAGAAGCAGATCGAATTATGAAAGCTGAGGAAGGTGAGGAAGGAGAAGTTATATGAATAAATTAGTTGCAATTATTGGAATGAGTGGCAGTGGTAAGAGTATTGCTACTGATTATTTAGAAAGTCAAGGCTGGACAAAGTTATATTTTGGAGGCATTACTTATAAATTAATGGCGGAAGCAGGAATTGAGAGAACTCCTGATGGGAAAAGTGAAAAAGAGTTTCGGGAAAAGTTAAGACAAGATCACGGACCTGAGTGCTATGCAAAGTTTTTAGAGCCTGATATCAAAGAAGCGTTAAAAGTAGGTAATGTAGTTTTAGATGGTTTATATTCTTGGTATGAATATAAATATTTAATTGAAAGATTTCCTGAGCTAAAACTTGTTTGTATTGTAGTAGATAAAGAATTACGTTATACGAGAGTAGGAAACAGAGTGGATAGACCTTTTGCTAGAGAAGATATTATTTATCGAGATATTTCTGAGATTGAAAATCTTGCCAAAGGTGGTCCTATAGCCTATAGTGATTATTTCTTATTTAATAATGGTAGTGTCGATGATTATTATAAGAGATTGAAAGAAATACTAGAAGATATTGATAAACATGAAGGAGAGAAGTAATATGAAATATATGAGTCATAATGATATTAGAAATAAATGGTTTCAATTTTTTGAAAGTAAGGGACATAAAAGAGTAGAAAGTGCCTCTTTAATTCCTGTTAATGATGATAGTTTATTATGGATTAATGCAGGAGTTAGTCCTTTAAAGAAATATTTTGATGGAAGTGAAGTACCAGAATGTAGAAGAATTGTTAATATTCAGAAATGTATTCGTACTAATGATATTGAAAATGTTGGTATTACAAAGAGACATCAAACTTTCTTTGAGATGATGGGGAATTTTTCTGTAGGAGACTATTTTAAGAATGAAGCAATTGAGTTTGCTTTTGAACTGTTAGCAGGAGAAGAATGGTTTGCTATTCCTAAGGAGTTACTTTATGTCACTGTTTATCCTGATGATCATGAAGCTTATCAAAAATGGATTGAAGTAGGATTAGATGAAGCACATATTGTTAAATTAGAAGAAAATTTCTGGGAGATTGGAGAAGGTCCTTGTGGTCCTGATTCTGAGATTTTCTTTGATAGAGGAGAAAAATACGATCCTAATCATGATGCTTTAGATAAATTTAAAAAAGATGAAGAACAGGAAAGATTTGTTGAAATTTGGAATAATGTTTTTAGTCAATTTAATTCTAAAGAAGGAGTTCCTCGTTCAGAGTATAAAGAACTTCCTAGTAAAAATATTGATACTGGTGCTGGTCTTGAGAGATGGTGCTGTGTATTTCAGAATGTTGATAGTAATTTTGAGACAGATTTATTTCAACCTATCATTAGACATATTGAACAATTAGTAGGATTTAGTTATGAAGGTCAGAAGGAATTTAAGATTATCGCTGATCATATTAGAGCTATTACATTTGCTTTAGCAGATGGTGCTTTCTTTGATAATAATGGTCGTGGTTACGTTCTTAGACGTCTATTACGTCGTAGTGTTAGATTTGGTAAGAATTTAGGATTAGAAGGTCCATTCCTTTATAAATTAGTTTCTGAGGTAGTAGAGACTATGAAAGACGCTTATCCTTATTTAACAGAAAAACGAGCTACTGTTGAGGCATTAGTGTTAGAAGAAGAAAAGTTATTCTTAAAGACTTTGGAAGCAGGAGAGAGACGCTTAAAAGAATTAGTCAGTGAATCTATCGATGGTACTATTAGCGGAGAAGATGCTTTTAAATTATATGATACTTATGGATTTCCATTTGAACTTACAGAAGAATATTTAGCTGAGCAAGGATATAAGGTTTCTAAAGAAGAGTTTGATAAATATATGAATATGCAAAAGGAACTTGCTAAAAAGAATGCTAAAAATAAGTCTGCTATGGCAAGTCAGAAAAAAGTATTGTTAGACTTTAAAGAAGATAGTCAGTTTGTCTATGGAATTTATCGGTTAAAGACGAATGTTTTAGCAATTTTTTCTAAGGATAGTATCGTAGATAGAATTGATCATGATTGCTATATTGCATTAAAGAGAACTTGTTGTTATGCAGAAAGTGGTGGACAAGTTAGTGATACTGGTATGATTATTGGTAAGAACTTTAAGGCTCGTCTACTTGATGCTTTTAAGGCTCCTAATGGACAACATATTCATAAAGTTAAATTATTAGATGGTTATATTAGTGCTAATGATGAATGTGAAATTATTTTAGATAAAGACCGTCGTAAGAGAACAGAAGCAAATCACTCTAGTGTTCATATGTTACAGTATGCGTTGCAACAATGTGTTTCTGGTCAGATTAGACAAGCAGGAAGTTATGTTGACGGTGACAAGTTACGCTTTGACTTTACTTATGCTGGTAAGCTTACCGATGATAAGATTATTGAAGTTGAAAATTTTGTTAATGATATGATTAATAAACATATTATTATTTCAACCGAAGTGATGCCAATCGAAAAGGCAAAGCAATTGGGAGCTATGGCATTATTTAGTGAAAAATATGGAGATATTGTTCGTGTAGTTAAAATTGGTAAGTCTATTGAACTTTGTGGTGGTACACATGCTACGAATACGAAAGATATTGAAAAATTTGCTATTTCTTCTTATGAGTCTAAAGGAAGTAATTTATACCGTATTGAAGGTGTTACAGGAAGTAAGATAGAAGATACTTTATTTGATATTATTAAGCCATATAATGATGAAATGATTAAGTTATTATTAAAGGCAAAAGAGGTAGTCGATGATGCTAGAAATGTAGGTATTAAATTAGATTTTGATGTTGATATTGATCATAGTAAGCCAGAATCTTATAAGGATATTATCTTTAATCGTAATGAATTACAATATGTACAACAAGAAGTAAGAGATTTAGAGAAAAAGTATCGTGATTTAAGAGAAAAACAAGTGCTTTCTAATTTGGATGTTTATCGGGAACATATTAAAGATTATAATGGTACGTTTGGACTTTTAATGACTGTTGAAAATAAAGATACTAACTTACTTAAGAGTGTTGCTGATGCAATGATTGATGAGATGGGAACAGGATTTGTATTTTTTGCTAATATTAAAGAAGATGGAAGTATTAATTTCTTATCTCGTAGTAGTTGTCACGTTAATAGTGGTCTTGTTGTAAAAGATGCTAGTGTATCTTCTTTAGGTAATGGAGGAGGTAGTCCTACGTTTGCTCAAGGTGGAGGTAAAACGAAAGATGCCTTACCAAAAATTTATACACATATTGAGAAAGTATTAAGAAATGAAGAATAATTATTTGTTAGAACAAGTTGATGAATATCTAATTGAGTTGAAAATAAAAGAAATTATCGAGTCGAGGGAATTTTCTTCTAGTCCTGTACATTCTTATGATATGGAAGAAGTTCCTTTGTCTTCGGCGATAGAAGATTTAGATACTTACGGATTGTTTTCTGAGAAGAAAGTTATTATAGTTTCTCATATTGAATCTTTAGCTAGTGATACTAGTGAAAAAGAGATAGAACATTTTCTAAAATATTTAAAAAATCCTTTGGATAGTATTTTGTTATTTGTTACAGCAAGAAAGTTAAATAATACGAAAAAGATTACCAAAGAGTTAAAGAAAAATTTAGAGTGTCCTTCTTTTTCGGTAGATGCTGTTAGTTTTATTAAGAAAGAGTTACAAGGATATCAGGTAGATTCTCAGGTTGTTCGAAGGCTTGCTACGGAGTGTTTAGAAGATATTGGAAGAATTCATCAAGAGTGTTCTAAGTTAAAAATGTATTGTCTTGATAGTAAAAAGATTACGTTAGAAGATGTAGATAGATTGGTTATTCGAAAGTTGGGAGATCCTAAGGATTTGACTTTTGAGTTTGTTAGAGTATTAGCAGCAAAGGATAAAAAGAAAGCGTTAGAAAAGTATCATGAGCTTTGTAATTATTCTATAGAACCTTTATCATTACTAGGATTACTTGCTAGTCAGTATTTAATTATGTATCAAGTAAAGGTACTAGAGGAGAAGATGAGACTAAATCAAGAGATTGCTGATACTTTAGGAGAAAAACCATATCGTATTCAAAAGACTAGAGAATTAACTAGGTATTATAGTAAAGAAGAACTTAGAGATATTTTTAGAAAGCTTGCGGATATTGATTTAAAAATAAAAACTACGGATGTAGATGGAAGTTTTTTAATTGAGTTATTTATATTAGAGAATGCATAATATTTAAGTTCATTTGACAAGTATTTTGTCAATTAACTTTTTCTTTGGCAAATTTACTATTTTATTTCGTAGTAAGTGGTACAATGAATATAGTAGATTTTAATTATTAAGTAGAGTAGTTAGAGGTATGTTTCATGTTTTTTGGAAAATTAAATTTTATAATAGTACAATGTAATTGTCGATAATTTATTGTTTGTGATATTTAAAATAATTGAATGTTTTATATAAAAATTGGATTATTTTTAGTGATTACATTAGATATTATATTTGTTTTGTTCTATAAATACTTATTTAATGAGGTGTATTATGAAAAGTTTTTTGAAGCGAAATATAGTTGTGATAATTATACTTTTGGTATTTGGAGCTATTTTTCTTTATGGAGATTATCAGGTTATACAAAACAATCAAGATATTGTTGAACTTACAAATAACCTTCAAGAACAGTGCAAAACTAAGGTAATTACAGATGAGGAAGAAAAGAAGTTTTGCCATGAGATACTTACAAATAGAGTAATTGAGCCAGATTTTTATTCTGAGTTTTCAGAAGTGTTAGTATGGCATGTACAATCATTTACTTATTTTCTTTTTTTAATTGTTATTATTCCACCGATGATTCCAATTTGTAAAATGTTAAGAAATAAATATATTATGAATACTAATTTAAGAGAAAGTTATCGCAGCTTTATTAAAAAAATGTTGTTTACTGCTTATAAATATCTTTGGATATTACCTGTGTTGATTATCGTTTTAATAATTCCTTTGTTAATGAATTATTCTTTGGTTCCAGAATATTCGGTAGTTTATAATATGGGATGGAGTACTAATCTTATTAATTATCCTGTGTTGTTTTTCATTCTTTATTTATTAAATGTTGTAATTCTTTCTATGATTTATGTTAATATTTCTTTAGTGGTTGCGAGATTTCAACAAAAATTTATTCCTTGTATCATCTTATCTTATATTGTGTTTTTTTCATTTGAGATATTCTTGGAGACGGTTGTTAGAGTTATCATTTTACAAAGAATATTTCATACGGAATTAGGAATGATATTTAATATTATGGATATTTTTGGTTTTAATGATTTATATGGTATAGGTTCATTATTTCTTGTAAATATTAGTTTCTTGATTATTTCGTTTGTTTTTGTTTATTTGGCATATAAAAACAAAGAAAAATTAGTAATACAATGCGAGAAAAATAAGTAGGAGGATATTATGAAGATAGAAGTAAAGAATGTTAGTAAAAGATTTAGGAAAACGATGGTATTAAATAATGTTAATGCATCTTTTGAGAGTGGACATATCTATGGATTAAGTGGTAGAAATGGCTCTGGGAAAAGTGTATTTTTAAAGATATTGTGCGGACTTTATAAAGTAACTACCGGAGAGATACTATTTGATCAAAAAAGTTATGATAAAGATAATTTATATCTTTTGAATATGAGAGCTATTATTGAAAAACCTAATTTTTTTCCAGAATTAACTGGTTATGAGAATTTAGAATTGCTTGCTAGAATTCAGAATAAAATAGGAAAAACAGAAATAGAGGAAGCATTAAAAAAAGTTAATTTATATGAAGAAAAAGATAAAAGATATTCTGAGTATTCCTTGGGAATGAAACAGAAGTTAGGGATTGCACAAGTGTTGATGGAAGATCCTGATATTATTATTTTGGATGAACCATTTAATGGAATAGAAAATGAAAGCGTAAAAAAAATAAGTCGTATTTTAAAAGAAGAAAAAGAAAAGGGTAAACTTATTATTATATCTACTCATATCAAAGAAGATTTAGATAATCTATCAGATTTTATTTATTATTTTGATGCGGGAGAAGTTCATACTAAGTAAGGATGGTTTATGAAATATAATTTTTATCGTTTGTTGCAGTCTATAAAAAAGCAATATATATTATTGTTTGTTGTTTATATCTTTTTCTATTTTATGTTTATGCTTTATATGGCGGTTTTACCAACTAATCTTTCACTATTTACAATATTAATAGGATTACCTCCCTATCAGGAAGGTATTAAGATTCTATGGACATTATTTCAAGTCTGTTGTCACATCTATATTACTTATACTTTTTTTACCAATGAAAAAGAACATTCTTTTGAGTTTTTGTTATTACGTAAATCTTATAAAAAGAATTTTATTCATCTACTTGTTGTTGTGAGTATTTTTACTATAGTTATCAGGTCATTTATTTTTATATTTAGTTATTTTTTTCTATTTCGTGATATTCCTTTTTCTATTTCGTTATTTTTATTTAATAGTTTATTGTATTTAGTTGTATCTGTTATTACCAGTTTCTTTGTATTATTGCAGAGTAAAAAAGCCAAGAGTTAGTTTCCTTGGCTTTTTAGTTTTTCTAAGCGTTCATAGATTTCTTTTATGTTTTTTTCATATCCAATATCTTTAGGATGGTAGTACTTTTTATTTTTTAGTTTATCAGGTAGGTATTGTTGTACTACATAGGCACCGTTATAATCATGCGGGTATTTGTAAAGAGGGGAGTTTGTTTTTATGTGAGCGGGTATTGTTCCTACATTTCCTTCTTCGATATCTTTGATGGCTTCATCAAAGGCAATATGAGCTGTATTACTTTTAGGAGATAGTGCCATTTCGACAACAATGGTACCTAATGGTATTCTTGCTTCTGGTAGGCCTACACGTTCAGCGGCGTTAATTGCAGCATCTAGTCTTGGACCGATAGCAGGATTTGCTAGTGCGATATCTTCATAGGCTATGACTGATAATCGTCTATAAATGGAATCTAGGTCTCCTTCTACAGTTAATCTTGCTAGATAATGTAGGGCAGCATCCACATCACTACCACGAATCGATTTTTGTAGGCCGCTTAAGACATCATAATGTCCTTCTCCGTTTTTATCAGAGAAAAATACTGGTTTGTTATTGATCTTTCTTATTTTTTCTTCTGTTATTTTTTTATCATCTGTAGAATAGAAAGCAACTTCTAACAGATTGTAAGCGTATCTTAAGTCATTTCCAGAGAGTTTTGCTATTAACTCGATACTTTTATCATCTATTTCTATTCCTTTTAAATCCGGGTGTTTTATGGCTCTTTTTAGGCCTTCTATAATATCTTCTGTTTCTAGTTCTTTTAATTCAAATAATTGACATCTACTACGTATGGCTGGATTAATCGCATGATAGGGATTAGATGTTGTCATACCGATTAATGTAATTAGTCCGCTTTCTAATTGTGGTAGTAAGATATCTTGTTTATCTTTATTTAGACGGTGTATCTCATCCATGATTAGAATCATACCATCATACATTTTTGCTTCTTCTATTACGATATCTAAATCTTTTTTCGTATTGATTGTGGCGTTTAAAAAACGATATCTTTCTCCTAAATCGTTAGCAATAGCATTGGCAATCGATGTTTTACCTATTCCTGGTTTTCCATATAAAATCATAGAGAATACTCTTTTGTTTTTTACTAAATTTGTTAAAATTTTTCCTTCTCCAATTAAATGTTTTTGTCCTATTACTTCTGATAGGGTAGATGGTGCTAATTTTAAAGCTAAAGGTTTATTCATGTCATCCCTACTTTCTTTTTAGTGCATTATTATTATATCTTAAATTTGTAATAAATTCTATTAAAAATCATAGTTTTGTCTTTTATGGTTGCTTGGTGTCTAGTTGTATTTTTTTAAATTTTACATTATACTATTTATTGGTAATAATTTGTATTATAAAGTGAGGCTTTCAGTTTTTCTCTTTTGTAATATGAAAGGAATGAATGTTCAATGAAGATAGAAGATGCTATTGTTGATTTTATTCAGTATTGTTTATTTGAAAAGGGATTAACGGATCAGTCTGTTAGTTCTTATCAAAATGATTTAGATGTTTATCTTTCTTTTTTACAGGATAAAAATGTGTTTTTGGTAAAAGATATTACTAGTGATCATATTAAAGAATTTTTAAAAATACGTGGTGATAGTGAAAGTACTAGTACGGTTGCTCATAACTTGACGGTTATTAAGAATTTTCATAAGTATTTAATTAAAGAGAATATTGTAAAAGAAGATGTGTCACTATTTATTTCTCGTCCTAAACTGCAAAAAAGACTTCCTAGAGCGTTAACTGTAGAAGAAGTTGATTTGTTATTAGATATAACATTAAATACTCCGTTTGACTATCGTAATAAAGCTATGTTAGAATTGATGTATGGAGCAGGACTTAGAGTGAGCGAGTTAGTAAGTTTGACTTTGAATCAAATTGATTTAGAAAATGGTTTGATTCGTATCATGGGGAAAGGGAGAAAAGAAAGAGAAATTCCTATTGGTGAGTATGGAGTTTATTATTTAAAGCTTTATTTAGAACATCGTGGTATGCTTATTAAGAATCATAGACAAGAAGATGCCTTGTTTTTAAATAATCATGGTAAGCAGATTACTAGGCAAGGCTTTTTTAAGATTTTAAAGCAATTGTTGTTAGATAAAGGATTAAATCCTGATGTTTCTCCTCATACCTTGAGACATAGTTTTGCAACTCACCTGTTAAGTCATGGCGCTGATTTGAGAAGTATTCAGGAGATGCTTGGTCACTCTGATATTTCTACTACTAAGATTTATACTCATGTTAGTGATGAAAAAGTTGAAGCTGATTATAAAAAATATCATCCAAGAGAACATAAAGGAGAGAAAGTTGATGAAATTTAAAAGAATATTTTTAATGGTATTGGATTCTTTAGGTGTTGGTGAAACGACCGATGCTGCTAATTACGGGGATGCTGGTGCTAATACTTTAGGACATATTAAGGAAAATTATGATTTATTTATTCCTAATTTAAAGAAGATTGGCTTTTTAGATACTCTTAATATGAACGAAAATAAACAGGTTGATGCTTATTATACAATTGCGAGACCTACTAATGCTGGTAAGGATAGTTTAAATGGTCATTATGAGATGATGGGAATTGAAAATCATATTCCTTTTAAAACTTTTAATCAGGGATTTCCTTTTGATATTTTAAATGGAATTGAACAGGTTACAGGACGTAGAGTGATTGGTAACAAATGTTGCAATGATGATGCTATTATTCAAGAACTTGGTGAAAGGCAGCAAAATTATGGTTCCTTAATTATTTATACATCTGCTGATTCTGATTTACAAGTGGCTGCTCATGAAGATTGTATTCCAGTTGCGACTCTTTATCAATATTGCGAGAGAATTCGTGCCTTAACTTTAAGAGAAGAGTGGAGAATAGGTAGGGTGATTGCTAGACCTTTTACAGGTACACCAGGTCATTATAAATTGATTCAAAGTGGAAGAAAAGACTATTCTGTAAAGCCTCCAAAAAAGAGTATTTTGGATAGTTTAGTAGAACATAATTACAATGTTATTGGTATTGGTAAAGTTAATGATATTTTTGATGGACAAGGTATCAATAAACAAATGAAAGCTAATAATAATATGGAAGCAATTAATAAGTTTACTGATATTATTGATAAGAATTTTACAGGTCTTTGTATGGTAAATCTTGCTGATTTTGATTCGTTATATGGACATACGAGAGATGCTGAAGGATATGGTAAGGCAATTGAGGAATTAGATGTGGAAATTCCTATTATTTTAAATAAGCTTGATACTGGAGATTTATTGATTATTACTGCGGATCATGGAAACGATCCTACTTTCCCTGGTACGGATCATACAAGAGAAAATGTACCCGTCATTATTTATAGTAGAGATTTTTTAGAACCAAAAAGACTTGAAGTATTTGAGACCTTTGCTAATATAGGAGCAACTATCGCTGATAATTTTGATGTAGATATGCCTTCTATTGGTAAAAGTATTTTAGAAGAGTTGAAGTAGTATGGATATTTGTAAAGTTTATATTGTAGATAGTATGTGTCCTTCTAATTTTATGATTAGCGCAGAGGGAGAGCTTTTTAAATTGCTGTATCAAGATTATCATGGTGTTTTTAGCCATATTCCTTTTGTTCATCAAGAATATACCGATTACTGGGAACGCGGAATTCCTGTTATTCATGTTACTAATGATTTCAAGGAGCGGAATGGTCATGTAGATATGATTCCAGGGAAAAACCTTACTGTTTTTTTACCTAATAGTGTTAGCAGGGAAAATGCATCAGAATTGTTAAAACAATTAGATGATATTACGGCTTCTTTTGATGGAGAAAGTTATTATACTAATCTCATTTATGTGAAAGATAAATTGAAATATGGATATGATTATGAATGTTATCCTTCACAATGTACTCAAGGTCCTAAATTTTCTTTTCAAGAAGCGGTTAAACTTTTTTTACGTGATAGTTTTCATGAATTGTCTGAAGAAGAAGCTAAAATGTTTGATGAGGCACGAATATTTAATATGAAAACATTACTTAGTAGTGATGATAGTCTTTATCGTTATCCTGTTAATCATAATTATTGTGGTGTTATGGTTGTTAATGGTGAAGGGGAGAGTTATGCTTCTACTGTTCTGAAAACAGGTCATCAAGAGGTTTTAAATCATATGCTTTTAGAAATGACTGGTAAAGATGTCGGAGAAGAGGAAAAGAGTTTAATGAAAGAAGTAACTAATTTATCGGTTGCTGTATTATTTTTTAGAGAAGGGGATGTATTTTCTTATATTCCTGAGAAAGTGAATGAATTGCAGTATCATGAATTATCTGAAGTTATTGATCGAATTGATATTTTTTCAGATGAGTATACTAATGTTTTTTCAGCTAGAGTTCTTTCTAATGGTAATTTAGAAGGAGAAGAAGAATCTTTTCGTGAAAATATATCTATTTCTTATGCAAAGTTTAAAGACGACGGGAAAAGTAGGGGAACAATATAAATAAGCATCTATATTTTATAGACGCTTTTATTTTAAATTAATGTGTTGAGAGTATAGAAAAAGTTGTGTAAATAGAATAAAACCTTCCGATATGATAAAATAAGAAAAGGAAGGTTTTGTTATG
>CALVYD010000002.1 GCA_944371995.1 uncultured Bacilli bacterium | reverse complement strand
ATAAAAAATATTCTATCATAAACTAATGAGTTTTTCTCCCATTAATTTACTTCTTAAAGTATACATGATATAATAACATCAAGGTGAATTAATTATGAAAGAATTAGAAGAAATGACTTTACAAGAACTTCAAAAATTAAATAACATCCATAATTTAGAAGAATATTTTTTGATACTAAAAAAAATACAAAATAATAGAATTAGTAAAAGAATTGTGGAAAGTCTATATGGAAAATCAATAGAGACTATTTACCAAGAAGTAATAAAAGAAGAAGAGAAATTTAGAAGTCATTCTATTTTTCCAGGAGATTTAGTTGTTGTATATCCTAATATAAAAGAACAAAAAAGTCATGATTTTAAAACTTGTGATTTTTCAGGAGCAATTATTTCCCCGGGAACCTTGTATGTAAGTTATAGACCATTATTAGAAAACTTAACTACAAAGGAAAGTTTTGTGTTAAAAAGAACCATACACGTAGAAATAGGGTACATATATAATTTACCTACAACAATAGATGAATTGGAATATTTAGAGCAAAATATGATATTAGAAACACCCGATTCAGAAATAGATTTTAATCATTTAAACAATCAAATGGGAGGATGTCTTTTATTGCAAAAATTAAAAAAGGAAAGAAGAGGAACATATGATAAGAATAGGAATAGCTAGTGATCATAGAGGATATATTTTAAAAGAACAAATTATTGATAGATTAGTAGATAAATATGATATTACAGATTGTGGAACAACGTCTAATGAATCTGTGGATTATCCAGATTATGCTTTTAAATTAGGAAATTTAGTAGCAGATAAAGATGTAGACTTTGGTATTGCTATCTGTGGAAGTGGAATTGGAATTAGTATTGCTTGTAATAAAGTAAAAGGAGTTCGGTGTGCCAAAGTAGATAATTTAGAAGAAGTAATCGCAACAAGAAATGACAATGATTCAAATATTATCGCTTTTGGTGAAAAAATGCCATTGGATAAAGCCTTAGAATTAATCGAAAAATTTATAACTACACCAGCATCACAAGAAGAAAAACATAAACGAAGAAGAGAAAAAATAAAAGAATATGAGGAAGAACATCAATGCATGGAAAAATAATTTTATATATTTTTGTCACCATTCTTGTAATCTGGGCAATGGATTCTGTTAATATTAATCAAATCTTTAAGAAAAATCATATAATGCAAGCTAGAGTGTTCTACTTCCTATTAGGAATATCACTAATTTATTTAGTAACTAATTTTTTAATGGATTTATTTACTTCAACAAAATTTTTCTAAAAGAAGTATAAATCTTTTTTTTTGGTTAAAACTTATAATGAGGTGAAAAAAATGAGAAGAAGAAAATTAAAACCATATGTATTACCAACACTTATGATACTTGCAATTACTGGTGTAATCTTTGGTACAGCAATGCTAAGTAATAGTCTAAAGAATAATAAGGATAATTATGAAGAACCAACCAGTTATGTAAATGATACAATCTTAGAAGAAGATCAAGCAGTAATTAATGAAACAAAAAAAATGATTAATCCTTATACTGATACTACAGTAACAATAGGTAAGAATTATTATGACTATAAAGCAGATGCTGAAACACAAGAAAAATCAATTGTATATCATGATAATACGTATCTACAAAATTCTGGTACAGATTTTGTTAGTGAAAACACATTTGATGTAGTAGCTGTATTAGATGGAAGTGTGACTGATGTAAAAGAAGATGAAACACTAGGAAAAGTAGTAGAAATAAAACATAATAATGGTTATATAAGTATTTATCAAAGTCTATCAGAAGTGAGTGTGAAAAAAGGAGATATTATAACACAGGGACAAGTAATTGGTAAAAGTGGTACAAATGAATTAGATAAAGATATTGGCAATCATCTACATTTTGAATTATATGTCAATGGTCAAGTAGTTGATCCTACACTTTATCTAAACAAAGAATTAGAAACTTCAGAAAATAAAGAGTAGTACACTCTTTTTTTCATAAACTCAAAAAATATTCATATATTCTATTATAAAACAAGAATTTTATGATAAAATATTAATGACAGAAAAGGAAGTGACATATATGTGGGCAAAAGATATTGGAATTGATTTAGGAACAGCGAATGTTTTAATATATATAAAAGGTCAAGGAATTGTATTAAATGAACCAAGTATTGTCGCAATTGATACAGATTCAAAAAGTGTAATTGCTGTTGGTACAGAAGCAAATGAAATGTTAGGAAGAACTCCTGGAAAAGTAAAGGCTATTAAGCCAATGAAAGATGGAGTAATTGCAGATTTTGAAATAACGGAGATTATGCTAAACTCTTTTATAAAGAAAATAAAGGCAAAAAAGCTTTTTTCAAGACCAAGAATTTTAATTTGCTGTCCTACAAATATCACACCAGTAGAAAAAAATGCAATTAAAGAAGCAGCAGAAAGAACTGGTGCTAGAAAAGTATATATAGAAGAAGAACCAAAAGTAGCCGCAATTGGTGCAGGAATGGATATTTCTAAGCCAACGGCAAATATGGTAATTGATATTGGTGGAGGAACCACGGATATAGCCATTCTTTCTTTAAATGATATTGTATCATCTGCATCAGTAAGGATTGCAGGAAATGTTTTTGATCAAGATATTATAAAATATATAAGAGAAAAATATAAATTGTTAATTGGAGAAAGAACTGCAGAAGATATTAAAATAAATTTTGCTAATATTTTTGATCCTAATAAAAAGGAGAAATTAGAAGTTAGAGGTAGAAATTTAATTACCGGATTACCACAAGAAATAGAAATTACTCAGGATGAAACAAAAGAAGCTCTAGCAGAAAGCCTAGACAAAATTATAAAAGCAACTACTAATGTATTAGAACAAACGCCACCAGAACTTGCTGGAGATATCGTCGAAAAAGGAATTGTCTTAACAGGTGGAGGAGCAATGTTAAAAGGATTACCAGAATTATTAGAAAAAGAATTAAAAGTACCTATTCTTATTGCTGAGTCTCCACTAACGTGTGTTGCAGAAGGGACAGGAACATTACTAGATAATATTTCACTATTAGAAGAAGACCAATAAAATTGGTTTTTTTCTTTTCTATTAAAAATAATTTTGATATAATTTTAATAGGAAGTGACGTGAATGAAAGAACAAATCCTTGATGCCAGTAAAATAGTACTAATTACATTTTTATTTACGGCGGCAATTATACCAATAATAAAGAGAATAGCGATTCATGTAGGAGCAGTTGACATACCACGTGCTGATGAAGGCCATAGACATATTCACAAAAAGACAACACCACTGTTAGGTGGAGTAGGAATATTTCTAGGTTTTCTATTTGGATATATGCTGTTCGGAGAACAAAGTATTAGAATGAACTCAATACTAATTGGAAGTTTTATAATTATACTAACGGGAATTATAGATGATATAAAGCCAATAAGGGCATATCAAAAGATGATAGGTCATTTAATAGCGGCAAGTATTATTGTATTTTATGGTGGCATAACATTAGATAATATTACGGCCTTCGGATTTTCTTTCAATTTCGGGTTCTGGGCACCATTAATTACAATATTATTTATCGTTGCATGTACCAATATTATTAATTTAATTGATGGAGTAGATGGCCTTAGCGGAGGAGTTTGCTCTATATTCTTTTTAACAATAGGAATTATAGGATTTTACCAAGGTAGAAGTGGTAGTCTCGTTATGATATTAACATTTATTATGTTAGGCTCAACCTTAGGATTTTTGCTACATAATTTTTACCCTGCTAAAATATTTGCTGGTGACTGTGCAACATTCATGGGATTTATTATATCAATAATTACTTTATTAGAATTTAAAGGTCCTGCCTTAACATCTTTCTTTGTACCAATCATGATATTAGGAATACCAATATTAGATACTTTATTTGCAATAATTAGAAGATTGTTGAAAGGGCAACCTCCTTTTAAAGCTGATAAACAACATCTACATCATCAGCTATTAGGAATGAACTTTTCACAAAGAACAACAGTTTTAATTATATATGCTATTAATCTATTATTTGCAGCAGCATCAATTCTTTATACAATTAAAGATCCGGTTTTAGGAAAAATTATTTATATTATAATATTTATTATTGTATTATGGTTTGTACTACATACTACAATTATTTCTGATAAAACACCATCAAGAACGAAAAAAATAGAAGAGAAAATATCCATTTTCAGGAAGAAAAATCCTAAAACAAAATAAAACTGCTGACATCAGCAGTTTTTCTTTAGAAAGAAAATGGAAAAATTTGGAAAAAAGAAAAGGAGTAATAGATATGATTAATTTTATAATTTGTGAAGATGAACCTGAATTATTAAAAATGTATCAGCAACAAATAGATAAATTTATGATGAAATATGATATAGATTATACCTGTTATACTTTTGACCGATACAATATCAAATGGAAAAGATCAATAAGAACAATAGTAGGATTTAAAATATATTTACTAGATATAAAAACAGATGAAGGCTCGGGTATTGATGCAGCTAGGATGATAAGAGAAGAATATGATGACTGGGTATCCATGATTATAATGATATCTGGTCATCCGGAATATAGATATGAAGCTTTAGGAAAAAGATTAATGTTAGTAGACTTTATCAATAAATTAGAACATCCAGAAAGAAAATTACAAGATGCCTTGCTAATATGTATGAAAAATTATGATAACAAATATAAAGCTTTAAGATACACATACAAAAGCACAGCTTATAATATAGAATTTAGAAATATTATTAAGATTGAAAGAGAACAAGGAAGTAAAAGATGTATCATCTATACAGATGAAGGAAAATATTTTATACAGCAATCTTTAAATGATTTATTAAAGAAATTAGATAAAAGATTTTTCAAATGTAGTAGAGGAACAGCTATAAATATCGAAAAAGTAGAAAGTTATAACTTTAAAGAAAATATAGCAAAACTAAAAAACAAAGAAGAGTTCACAGACGTATCAAGAGAGAAAAGAAGGGAGATGTTTAATCGTGTTAGAGGTATTCATTAGTATATTATGTCAATTTATAATGTTTTATATCGGGTTTATTATAGTAAGTGTGTTGATAGAAAATGATAAGAAAATAAACTACACACAAGCTCTTCTTCTATTGTTATTAGGTGCTATTGTTTCATCAGGCATTTACCAAGCAGAATACAAAAGTCTTTACACAATATTAACTTATCTAATGAATATCATAATATATAAAATAATTTTTAAGGAAAATACAGTAAGAGCCATACTATTAGCCAGTTTCGTTATGGTAGTAACTTTCATAGCCGATATAATTTGTGGACTAATACTAATAGTATTTTTCAGTACACAAAACATACGAGAAATTTGGTATCTTCATTTGCTGGCCAACATAATGACAAGTATAAATTGTTTAATTGTTATTATTATAGCAAAAAAATATAATATAAATAAAAAGATAATTGATAAATTAGAAAAAATAAGTAATTATTCTGTTTTAATATTTTTGATCTTGACTGTAATAGTATTTACAATAATAACATATAATTTTACTCAAAATGAAGATTTTAATATAAATATAGTTATAAATACTGCAATCACATTAATATTTATATGCCTATTAGGAATATTTATAAAAGAAAAGAATAATTATAGTCAATTAAGTAGTGAGTATGATAATCTATATGTGTATGTACAAAATTTTGAAGATTGGATAGAAAATGAACAATTAAATAGACATGAATATAAAAATCAGTTAGCAGTACTTAGATGTCTTACGAAGGAAAAGAAAGTAAAAGATAAAATAGATGAAATATTAGAAGATAATATTAATATAGAAGGTCAATTTGTTACTCAATTAAAATCGCTACCAAAAGGTGGAATCAAGGGTTTAATGTATTATAAAGCTGCTATTGCACAGAAAAGAAAATTGCATCTAACAACTGATGTAAGCATAGAAGATAAAGGAATTCTATCAAAATTAAGTGAAAAGGAAGTTCGTATTTTATGTAAGTTAATAGGAATTTATTTTGATAATGCTATAGAAGCGGCAGAGGAAAGTAGAAAGAAAAACATATCGATAGAAATATATGAACTAAAAGATAAAGTTAATTTTGTATTCTTTAATACATTCAAAAATCATAGAAATATGAAGAACAGGAATGAAAAAGGAGTATCTTCTAAAGGAGAAGGTAGAGGAAACGGCTTATATTTTGCCGAAAAGCTTATAAAAGAAAATCCTTGGTTAGAACAAAAACAAGAAATAATAGATAATTATTATATACAACAAATTATTATAAATAAAAGAAATAAATAAACATATATCATATAAAAACACATTAGAATAATACTTCTAATGTGTTTTTATAATAGATTAAGAAGTTTTAAATAAAGGAAAGAAGTATCTGCACTTCTTCTAATCTTTAAATACATCTAAAGAGTTTGGTTCTTCGACCCACCACCATGCGCATCCTAAACTAGCAGCTCCAGTTGCCATTAAAGCAATTGCTCCTAAAATCATAGATAATCTTTTTTTCATAATCTTTCTCCTTTACTAAAAAATTTATATTAAATACTATTCAGTATTTAATATCTTATAATTATTATATGGTTGTTTAAATAACCGATAAGTAAGAGGACTAATAACAATAGCTTGTATAATCAAAGCAGATAATATAATTCCAGTCCAATATGGATTATTTATTAAAAGTATTATTAATGTATAAATAATACCAATTATTACAGTGATAATTTTACGAATGATTCTTTTTTTTTTATTAGTAAGAGGTCTTTTTTTTGTATCAGCTGGTGCAAATAACAAATAATGTAAAATGCATATTCCACAAATTTCATATATAATAATATTAGGCAAGTGTATATGTAAAAATATATAAGGTATAACTATAAAATTAAAAGTTGAAAATAAAAGGCATTGATAACTTTTCTCAGCATGAAACCCAAAACCCGTATATCGAATAAAATTAAATAATATTGTTACAATAATAAATTCTTTAAATATATCTAAAATAAAAGATAAAATAACTAACAATACCATTTTAGTAATAGTTAAATACATCCCTTCTAAACCGTAACGTAATTTTTTTTGCTCTATTTCAGAATAGGAATGATACTTACAAATAAAGCCCATGGTAGAGTTTAAAAACAAAGTTTTCACAATAGCATCATCTCACTTTAAATAGAATATACTACCAAATTTATAAAAAAAATTTAAAAGAAACCAAAAGTAGACAGTAAGTAAAAAATGTCGAAATTTGTCGAAAAAAGGGGAATAAGAACATATTGCGACCGCTAAAAGACAATTTAAGGCAATTAAAGAGATTTATAAAAGAATTTTGGTAGAATGTAATTACCAAGGAGATAAGTTGGTAGAAATGAGGTGTAGAAAAATGATGGTTGGACGTGTAAAATGGTTCAATAATGAAAAAGGCTATGGCTTTATTGAGTATAAAGAAAATGAGGATGTATTTGTTCATTATTCTGCAATTGAGGTAGATGGCTATAAAACATTATCAGAAGGACAACTAGTTGAATTTAAATTGGTTGAAACAAGCAAAGGATACCAAGCATTAAATGTAAGATTAGTTAAAGAAACTGCTAACGCTAAATAGTAGTTTTTTTTTCTAAATTATGGTATACTACAATTATAAGGAGGTGATAGTATGGAAATTATTATTCACGGAGATAAACTAAAAATTACAGAAGCCATGAAAGAGTATATTGAAGAAAAGCTAGAAAAGTTAAATAAATATCTAGAAAATAGCGATAATGTTCGCGCATCTGTCATGGTAAAAGTAAAAAATCATGAACAACGAGTAGAAATTACCATACCACTAAAAGCATATATTTTAAGATCAGAAGAATCAAAAGATGACTTCTATGCCGCTGTTGACAAGACAATTGATAAACTAGAAAGACAAATTAGAAAAAACAAAACGAGAATTATGTCTAGACAAGGAAAAAACACTCGTGACTTTGATATAGCAGCATTCTCAGAAGAAGAGACAGAGGAAGAACATAAAATCTTAAAAAGGAAGAAAGTTGAAGTAAAGCCAATGAACGAAGAAGAAGCAATACTTCAAATGGAGCTATTAGGTCACCAATTCTATATGTATAAGGACAGTGATACCGATTTAGTAAACGTTGTTTATAAGAGAACAGACGGAAACTATGGTGTTATAGAGTCTGAATAATAAGAAAAAGAAAGAATAAGCTTTTATTCTTTCTTTTTTTTTGGTAAAATAATAAGTTAAGGAGATGTTAGGATGAAATTATTAAGAAAAATATTTGACCATGAATATAAAGAGCTAAAAAGATTCGAAGCTCTAGCGGATAAAGTAATGGATTTGGATGAAGAATATTCTAAATTAACCGATACGGAGTTACAAAGTAAAACAGAAGAGTTTAAAGAAAGATTAAATAAGGGAGAAACATTAGATGATATTTTAGTAGAAGCTTTTGCAACAGCAAGAGAAGCATCATTTCGAGTATTAGGAGAAAAGCACTTCTATGTACAGATATTAGGTGGTTTAGCAATTCACTACGGTAATATTGCAGAGATGAAAACTGGTGAAGGAAAAACTTTAACTTGTGTACTTCCTGGTTATTTAAATGCTTTAACTGGTGACGGAGTACATGTTATTACTGTTAATGAATATCTAGCCGGACGTGATGCACAGTGGATGGGAGATATTTATCGTTTTCTAGGGTTAACTGTTGGTGTTAATACAAGAGAACTAAGTACAAAAGAAAAGCAAGAAGCATATAATTGTGATATTTTATATTCTACTAATAATGAAATAGGTTTTGATTATTTAAGAGATAATATGGTAATTAGAAAAGAAGACCGAGTACAAAGACCACTAAACTTTGCTATTATCGATGAGGTTGACTCTGTATTAATTGATGAGGCAAGAACTCCATTAATTATTTCTGGCGGACAAATGAATAGTGCAAATCTATATTTAGATGCAGATCATTTTGCGAAA
The DNA here is from genome assembly GCA_944371995.1 of uncultured Bacilli bacterium. Taxonomy (GTDB): domain Bacteria; phylum Bacillota_I; class Bacilli_A; order RF39; family UBA660; genus Faecimonas. The sequence continues at coordinate 91,355 of CALVYD010000002.1, read as the reverse complement.
GGTTTAAAGGAAGATACTGATTATGTTTATGATGAAAAAACAAAAGCAGTAACATTAACTGAAACAGGTAGTGAAAAAGCAGAAAAATCTTTCCATGTAAATAATTTATATGATATTGAAAATGCATCATTAGTACATTATATTAGTCAGGCATTACGAGCAAATTATGCTATGAAAAGAGATGTTGACTATGTAGTACAAGATGATGAAGTAGTAATTGTAGATCAGTTTACTGGACGTTTAATGAAAGGTCGTGCATACTCTGATGGCCTACATCAAGCAATCGAAGCTAAAGAAGGAGTAACAATCAATCAAGAAACAAAAACTCTAGCAACGATTACTTTCCAAAATTTATTCAGAATGTATAAAAAACTAGCAGGTATGACTGGTACAGCCAAAACAGAAGAAGAAGAATTTAGAAATATCTACAATATGTATGTTATAGAAATACCTACAAATAAAGAAGTAATTCGTATAGATGCACCAGATTTAGTATATGCAACTAAAGAAGCAAAATATAAAGCAATTATTAATTTTGTAAAAGAGCGTTATGAAAAAGGGCAACCAGTATTAATTGGTACAATTGCTATTGAAACAAGTGAGTTAATCAGCGACTTATTAAAGAAAGCACATATTCCACATGAAGTATTAAACGCTAAAAACCATGCTCGTGAAGCTGAAATTATTTCTAAAATTGGACAACAAAAATCAGTAACAATCGCAACTAACATGGCTGGACGTGGAACTGATATTAAACTATCTGATGAAATCAGAAAATTAGGTGGTCTATGTGTTGTTGGTACAGAACGTCATGAATCAAGACGTATTGATAATCAGTTACGTGGACGTTCTGGACGTCAAGGAGATCCAGGATATACTCAATTCTTTGTATCAATGAAAGATGATTTAATGGTTCGCTTTGGCTCTGATAGAATTGGTGAAATGATGAAATCCATGGGATTAGGAGATCAAGCAATCCAAAGTAAAACATTTACAAGATCGATTGGAACAGCTCAAAAACGAGTAGAAGGTAATAACTTTGATATTCGTAAACAATTACTACAATATGATGATGTAATGAATGATCAAAGAGAAATTATGTATGCAAAAAGAAATAGAATACTAGATAGTGAATCTATTCATGAAATGGTATTAGAAACATTCCGCCATCATATGGAAGATTTAGTAAAATCCCATTTAGCACCAGAAGGAGCTTTAGGAAAACAAGATTATGAAGAAATTGCAGAATATGTAAATGAGAATTTATTAAAAAATGATATTAAAGTATCAGAAATAGAAAATTTACCAGAAGACGAAGTAATTGATGTATTAGTTAAAAAAATAACTGCAGAATATGAAGAAAAAATAAAAGAAATTCCACAAGAAGTAACAGACGAATTCGAAAAAGCCATTACTTTACAAGTAGTAGATAATTACTGGATGGAACATATCAATACAATGTCCCATCTAAGAGAAGGAATTCATTTGAGAGGATATGCTCAAGAGGATCCTCTTCGTGCCTATACTATGGAAGGATATAACATGTTTGATGAAATGCTTCAAAATATTGATAAAGATGTAACAACATTCTTATTAAGAGCAGAAATCAGACAAAATGTAGAACGTAAAGAAGTCGTAAAGAAAAAAATAACTAACGATGGAGGAAAAGAACCAGCAAAGAAAACACCAAAAAGAGTAAAGAAAATTGGTAGAAATGATCCTTGTCCATGTGGTTCGGGAAAAAAATATAAAAATTGTTGTGGCAAATAGCTTATAAAATAAGGGATTACGAGGGTTTCAAAAATTAAAAAATTACAAAAAATAGTCGATTTGTTTCCATTTTGTTTCCAAAATTAGGAAAGATGTTACCAAAATCTCGGAAAAGCCTTATAAAATAAGGGGAAAATTTTTGGAAACAATTTTGGAAACAAAAAAGTTAGCATTCCTTTGCTAGCTTTTTTTGTTAAAGATAACTCCGTTTACATTGGGTAATATGAAATATAAATGTAGTGAAAAGATAAAAAGTGTTTCAGTATAAATTTAAAATAGAATAGCAAGTAGGGTGAAGGTATTTTGTAAGTAGATTTTAATCAAAAGCAATAATAAAAGTATTACATTGTATGAACAATAATTTTTATATATAATAATTTACAAGGAGCGAGGAAAATTATGAAAAATTATAAAAAGTATATATTTGATTTAGACTATACATTATTGATTCCCGATTGGTCTAAAGAGGATGATTTTTTAAGAAAAAGTATACCTTTAGAAGAACAAGAAGAATTTTTCGGCAAAAAACAACTTATATTAAATAAATATGAATTAGAATTTCCAAAATATGATTTTAAAACACTAAGTAATTATTTTAAAAGTTATGGATTTAGTGTAAGTGAAGAAGTAATAGAAGGTTGGATGATTCATAACGGAGAAACTATAAAAGATCAATTAGTTGATGGAGTTATAGAGTTATTTGATTATTTAAAAGCAAATAACAAAGATATAGTAATTCTTACTAGCTGGTTTAGTGGAACTCAAATACCAAGATTAAAACGAAATGGTTTATATGAGTATATTGATCAAATTATTGCAGGTGAAGATGCAATGAAACCAGATTTAGAATCATTTAAACTAGCAATTGAAGATACAAACAAAGATGATTGTATTATGATAGGAGATAGCATTAAAAGCGATAAAATTGGTGCGGAAAATGCAGGAATAGATTATTATATAGTAGATGCAGAGCATAGTATTAGAGATTTATTGCAAGTGATTATAAGCGATAAAGATAACACAATTCATTTAGTAAAGAAAAAATAAGCCAATCGACTTATTCATTTTACACATTTTCCATAATTTTAAAATATAATAAGATTATTTATAAAGAGATTGTAAATAGAATTATTGGGAAGATTGCTAGCGAATGCACACAATGTTACCAATTTGTTTTCAAATCACAAAACATACATGGTACTCATAGTTCTATAAATATCATAAATATTTTTCTTTCCTGTGCCACAAATCTTTGAAATATCAGTAATTATGTAAATAACATAAATACTATAAATACTTGGAATTCTTGTCCTTGCAGCTCTGGTAAGAAATATAAGAATTGCTGTGGAAAGAACGCATAAACAAAGGGAAAAATCAATATTTATAAAATTAAAAATTGGTTCAGATTTTTATGAAATGTCCACCAAATGTTAAGAATATTTAGTAAAAAAGGTGTGAACAAGTATTTAATTTGTTGACACCTTTTTAATTTAAAAAGGATGCTTTAATGGAAGAAAGAATAAAATAATGTACTCTGACTATCCATTTAATGCTTCCATAACCTGTTCTTCTGCAATTGGACCGGGTCTTTGAATTACTATATTATCATCAGTACAATCAACAATAGTACTAGCCTCTCCAAAAGAGACATCTCCTTCTACCATACCATCTAATGTAGGACACATCTTTTCTATATCATCTAAACTTTTACATACGTCCATACCACTTTTATTAGCACTAGTCATGAATAAGGGACATCCTACACCTATAATCACCTCTTTTAAAAAGGTAGAAGTAGCCATTCTAACAGCAATCTCATTTGTTTCTCTTTCACCACCATTATTAATAGTTAAAAAAGTATCATTCTTTTTTCTTAAAACTAGAGTAATAGGTCCAGGCATAAATGCATTAATTAATTTTTTTACTTTTTTATCTACAATGCTAATACTCTTAATTTGCTCTAAATCACTACACATAATCGGGAAATTTTTATTATCAGGGCGATTCTTAATTTCAACTAATTTATGAAATGCTTTAAGAGAATTAACTCTAGCACAGATTCCATAAACGGTATCTGTAGGAACACTAATTACACCATCATCTTTAAGAATTTTGATAACTGTATCTATATCATCTTGACTATATCTTTTCACAACGAACACCTCTATTTAAAATTGTTTAACTGATTGTACCACTGAGAAGAAATGATTGCAAGAAATAGTTAACTATAATACCTTAAAATAAACATGACACTATAGAAATATCTTAATAAATATGTTAAATCATATATAATAGGAGTGCTAAAAGAAAATATAAGGGAGTAATAGGAAGTAAATATGAAGAACAATTCAAATGACAAAGTGGCAAATATAATAAAAGCTGCCACAATATTAATAGTATTAGGTTTAATATTTTTATTATCAGATATATCATTTACAGTAAATGATGGCATTATTCCACCAACAGAATATACAGTAAAAATTAATCGGTTAACTAGAAAGGTAGTATTAAAAGAATATTATTCATGTAGTTATGTAGATTGTGTTCCAAAGGAATCTAAAAGAAACTTTGTACTAACAAAAGAGGATTATGATTTAGTAAGACAAATAAAGAATAAATATGGAAATGAAAAAAATATTTATATTGCAAGAGCTTTAAGTCATTTAAGTAAAGAAGAAGAAGAAATTTATTTAAAAGACGATTTGTTCTATGAAGAAAAAGAAGATTTAAATAAAGATGGAATAATAACATATGAAGAATCAGGGCATTATCTTTTAGAATTAATATTAGAGGATAAATACTGATACCCTGTTTTTTATGAATGCCCGTATTAATTGACAGAATAACAGTTTAGTAGTAAAATATACGTCAATTGAATGAAGGGATATTATATGCAAAAACAAACAAGAGCAATTTTAGATGAATTAATTTCTAAAAACTTAATTACTAAAGATGAAGATTTAACCGCAGGAGAAAAAACAAATATTATATTTGATTATTTAGTACAAAATTATGCATATCTACTAGAAAATGATATTGCTACAGCATTACCAGATTCGAGTTTTCAAGAAGGAGAAACATTTCATAAACTTATAACAAAATATGGTAAATTATTCTTAAAGAATCCACAAATTATAGAAGATAGATGTAAATTATTAAGAAATGACTCAGAAACTTTTCCTGATAGAAATAGAGCTTCTTTAGGAAAGATAAAATTACCAGATGAGCCCGTAATATTTATAGCAAATCATCATTTTAAAGATGACGTTTTAGCAACTATTCTTGCGGCAGAAAGAAGAGCATTTATACTATTTGGTAGCTTACCAAAATTATATGGAACAATAGATGGATTATTAGCAATAAAAAATGGTGTTGCAGTAGTAAACAGAAAAGTAGAAAGCAGTAGACATACATCTATTGACAAATGTCAACATATATTACAAAAAGGTATGGATTTGATAATATATCCGGAAGGAGTATGGAACAAAAAACCAAATGGTGAAATGTTAGATTTTTATAGTGGATTTTATCGAACTGCTAAAAAAGAAGATGGTTCATTTTACCCTATTGTACCTATAATTCATTATATTAATAATACTCATAAAAAGGGGAAAGATAATCCTATCCATACTGTAATAGATGATCCTATTTATTTAGAAGGAAAAAATGCAAAAGAAGAAATAATACAGATTAGAGAAAATATGCTAACCTGGTATTATAAATGTATGGAAAATTATGGAACAACGACACGAAGCCAACTTCTACAAGGATTTAATAACGCTACAGAAGCCTGGGAAGATGAGCTAGAACAAAGAGTGAAAACAGCTGGTAAATATGATACAGAAATAGAATTAACCGCAGACAAAAGAAATCCAAACAATCCTTTATTAGTATGGGAAGCAATTGAAAATGCAACACCAGGAATTCCATATGTAAAAGAATTAAAAAGAAATGATTTTCAACATAGATTTTAAAAAGGTTATAAATTATGATATGAACCCCGTTTCTTGGACATGGAAACGAGGTTTTTATATGAGCAAATTAAGTTATGAAGAAAAAATAGAAATATATAATAAAAGAAAAGCAGGAGAAACATTAAATATTCTGCATTCTAAATATGGTATAACTAAACATAATATTCAATATTTGGTTCGGCTTATAGATAGGCATGGATTTGATATATTAAAACATACTAAAAATAAATACTATCCTCCTTACCAAAAAGAACAAATTATAAATCGAGTATTATTAAATAATGAATTAATACAATCTGTTTCTGTTGATGAAGGACTGCCAAGTGAAGGAATGTTACATACTTGGATAAAAAATATAAAGAAATGGATTATAATATAGTTGAACGAAAGCGAGGTCGATCGACTATGTCAAAGAAAACTGCAAAGCCCCAAAAAAATGAAACCATAGAAGAAAAAGTTAAAAGATTAGAAGAAGAAAATTTATATTTGAAAGCAGAGCTAGATTACTCAAAAAAATTGAGAGCCGTTGTTCAAGCAAGGAAGAATCAACAACAGAAGAAAAAGTAGATGTTGTAAGTGAACTTCGGCTAATATATCCATTAATGATTCTTCTACAAGTATCTGGTTTAGCTAAATCAGTATATTATTATACTTTATCTAAAACAGATAAAGATGATAAAAATAAAGAAATTATAGATAAAATAAAGGAAATATTTATCAATAATAAAGAAAGATATGGTTATCGTAGAATTACATTAGAATTAAGAAATCAAGGTTATAATGTTAATCATAAAAAAGTTTATAGATTAATGGTTAAATTAGGATTAAAACCATTAAAAAGAAACAAAAGAAAATATTCTTCTTATAAAGGAACAGTTGGTAAAATTGCTGATAATTTAATCGAAAGAGATTTTAATGCGGATAAACCTAATAAAAAATGGTATACAGATGTTACAGAATTTAATCTTCGTGGAGAGAAATGTTATTTATCACCAATATTAGATGGATTTAATGGAGAAGTAATATCTTATAATGTTTCTAAATCACCAAATTTAGAACAAATAAATGATATGTTAAATAAAGCATTTGATAAAAATAATAACTTAGATGGTTTAATATTTCACTCTGATCAAGGATGGCAATATCAACATGCTTCATATCAACAAAGATTAAAAAATAAAGGAATAAAACAAAGTATGTCTAGAAAAGGAAATAGTATGGATAATGGAATGATGGAAAACTTTTTTGGCATACTCAAAACAGAAATGTTTTATGATCAAGAAGATAATTATAAAACATTAGAAGACTTGATAAAAGCAATAGATGATTATATTTATTATTACAATTATGATAGAATTAAAGTAAAATTAAAAGGACTGTCCCCTGTAAATTACAGGTTACAATCCTCTAATTAGAAACTAATTATAAACTGTCCAACTTTTGGGTTTCAGTTCATTTATAGTCTTTTTCTTTTATTTAAAAACTATGATATAATACAAATAACAGAAGGAGGTGCGATATGAGTGGTATCTTATTACCAGCATGCTCAATTTTCTTTTCAGTATTATTATGTTGTGCATATTTTTTTAAAAAACGTTTTCCATTAGTAGAAAATAAAGTATATTCTGTAATGTTAATAATTAGTGTAATAGATAGTATTATTGTTACTATTCTACAATCGTTAGCTGTATTATCAAATGGAAATGAATACATTGAAATTATAAGCTTTTTAAATAAAATAGATTTTTGCTTACTAATTCTATTTCTAAATGGAATCTTAATATATACCTTATTTATCACTAATAAATTCAAAGAAGAAAAAGAGTATTATAAAATATTAAATGGATTTTTAATTTTTGATTTCATATTAGTAATAATAATTATGTTTTTAAATGTAGAAGTGATAAGTATAAATGGTAATTATAGCGTTGCAGGTAGTGCAATCACATTTACTTATATTGTATGTGGATTTTATATATTAGCGGCAATATTAACAGCACTATTTAATATAAAGAAAGCTGATAAAAGATATATTCCAATACTTAGTATTGTCTTTATGGCAATAATATTAATGATTTTATTTTCTTTAAATCCCTATCTAATAGTAATATCTATTTCTTTAACATTTTTTGATTACATCATGTTTTTTACCATAGAAAATCCAGATGTAAAAATGATTGCCCAACTAGAACTAGCAAAGGATCAGGCAGAAAGAGCAAATCGTGCCAAATCAGACTTCTTATCTAGTATGTCTCATGAAATTAGAACACCGCTAAATGCTATTGTTGGTTTATCAGAAGATAATTTAACCTATAAAGATTGCTTACCACAAGAAGTTGTAGAAAACTCAAATGACATAATGAATGCAAGTGAAACGTTATTAGAAATCGTTGGCAATATTTTAGATATTAATAAAATAGAAGAAAATAAAATGGAAATTGTTGAAACAACTTATAATTTTAAAGAAGAAATCATAAATTTATGTAAAATCACAAAGACACGGATTGGAGAAAAAAATATAATATTTAATTTAAATATAGCAGATGATATTCCTTATGAAGTAATAGGTGATAAATCTAAAGTAAAAGAAATAATTAATAATGTTCTTACTAATGCAATTAAATATACAGATAAAGGAGAAATTAATTTAAATATAAAATGTATTAATAATACAAATAAAAATATTTCTAATTTAATTATTAGTTGTCAGGATACAGGAAGAGGAATTAAAGCAGAAAATATTAATAAACTGTTTACAAAGTTTGAAAGGCTAGATATAGAGAAGAATACAACAACAGAAGGAACAGGATTAGGATTAGCAATTACAAAAGCATTAGTAGAAATGATGGCTGGTAAAATAAATGTACAATCACAATATGGAAAAGGTTCTATTTTTGTAATAACTATTCCCCAAAAAATTAGTAGATTAACACCAACGATGACAGAAGAAAAATTAATGGACACAGCTACAAAATTACGTATACAAAATGTTTCTTATCAAAATAAAAAAGTGTTAATAGTAGATGATAATAAATTAAATATTAAGGTAGCAAAAAAAGCTTTACAAGACTTAAATCTTGATATAGATGAATGCTATGATGGCTTACAATGTTTAGAAAAAGTAAAAGAAAATAAGTATGATGTAATATTAATGGATATAATGATGCCAAACATGAATGGAGAGATTACATTACAAGAATTAAAAAAGAATCCAGAATTTGATATTCCAACGATTGCTTTAACCGCAGATGCGATAGCTGGTGCAAAAGAAAAATATATGGAAGAAGGATTTATAGATTATATAGCGAAACCATTTAATAGAGAACAAATAAAAGAGAAATTGGATAAAATCTTTGTAGATAAAGAAAGTAAGAAAAAAATAGAGATATTAAATGAAGATAATAATGAGACTCCTAAATACAATCCTAATATAGATAGATTTAAAGGTACTGAGGAATATGTTTTTGGAAATATGAACATGGATGAAGAAATAAAGAATAAGGATGAAACTCCCTAATATTATAATATAATTGTATAAAAGGTTATAAACTTTAACTTAGTAGTAGAAAGGAATAATGTGTTTATGGGGAATAAAGAAATAATCAATCACATAAAACAATTAACAAGACAAGAACAAAGAGAAATGCCTTATGAAGAGTTTGTAAAAATGCTAGAAAACTTATCGCCAGAGGAAATAATGAAAGTAAGTAAAATCTACGGTTATCCAGTGTTTATAAGAAAGTGCATGGGAATATTACAACATAAAATTCCAGTTTTACCAGATGGAGCAGCAGCAATTATTGAAAATGATAAAGGAGAAATACTATTACAAAGTAGAAAAGATAATGATAAATGGGGATTACCTGGAGGATGTCAAGAAGTAGGAGAAAGATTTAAAGAAGTAGTAATCAGAGAAATAAAAGAAGAAACTAATTTAGACGTAAGAGAAGAAGATTTGGAATTATTAGATATTGTCTCAGGACTTTCTAGAAAAAATGAGTACCCTAATGGAGATGTTGTAATAAATAATACCGCATTGTATTTGATTAGAAAGTATTCTGGAGATTTAATCTGGGATGAAGAATCAAAAGATATGAAGTTTTTTTCGTTAAATAACCTACCAAAAAATCAAAACGATCTAGATTTAATAAAAGTATATATAAATAAAAAAAGAAAATAATATAAATGTAAAGTTACACTAAAAAGTGTACTTTTTTTAATTCTAAAACGTTTTAATTTATACTTAAGTGATATACTAAAAAAGAAAGGTAGGGAAAAAATGAACGGACTAAAAATATTTCAATATGGTTGTGGAAAAATGAGTGTTTACACCATGCGTTATGTAATAGAAAATGGTGGAAGAGTCATAGGAGCTGTGGATAATAATCCAGCAGTAATAGGAAAAGATATTGGAGAAATCATGGGAGGAGATAAAGTAGGAGTAGTTGTAGAAGACGCAGCAAAGTCAGAAGAACTACTAAATAGTTTAAAACCAGACTGTGCCATTGTAACAACAATGAGCCTACTTGCAGATGTAGAAGATGCATTAATGACTTGTGCAAAATGTGGAGTTAACGCTATTACTACATGTGAAGAAGCTTTCTTCCCAATGAATTCTAATCCAACACTAACTAGTAAAATTGATAAACTTGCCAAAGAAAATAACTGTACTATTACTGGTAGTGGATATCAAGATGCTTTCTGGGGAAATTTAATTACTACTTTAGTAGGAGCAAGTCACAATATCACAAAAATCAAAGGTAGCTCATCTTATAATGTAGAAGACTACGGAATTGCTTTAGCAAAAGCACATGGAGCAGGACTAACAAAGGAAGAGTTTGAACGTGATGTAGCGAGTGCAGATGAAATTTCTGATGAAGAAAGACAAAAAGTAATTGAAAGTGGTACTTATGCTCCATCATATATGTGGAATGTGAATGGATGGCTTTGTGATAAACTAGGTTTAACTGTAGTAAGTCAAAGACAAAAATGTGTACCACAATTTAATGATTATGATATTGAGTCTAGTACCTTAGGTATGACTGTAAAAGCAGGTATGGCAACAGGTATGAGTGCTGTTGTTACTACCGAGACAAAAGAGGGTATTACGCTAGAGACAGAATGTATTGGAAAAGTATATAATAAAGATGAATTTGATAGAAACGAATGGACAATATATGGAGAACCAAATACAACAATGGTAATTGATAAGCCAAATACAGTAGAACTTACTTGTGCAACTATCATCAACAGAATCCCAGATGTAATTGCAGCAGAATCTGGATTTATTCCAACATCACGCATGGGAGAATTAAAATATATCGAAAAAGCCTAAAAGTATTGATTTTATTCAATACTTTTTCTATCTAAACTTATTCCTAAAAAAAGTATAATTATAACAAGTTATATGTTATAATTCAGTTAGAGGAAGAAGGAACAATATGTTAAAAATAAAAAAATATGATCTTGATAATCATAATAAATTTATAATAACTACAGAAGAAGGAAGCTTTAGTATATACTATGGGGCACACTAGATTTATTCTGGGAATATATACCAACAGAAAGTCTACAAGACTTACCAGAGAAAAAAATATTTACAATAACAAAAGAAAATTATGATTTCTTTCAAAGTATAGATGAATTATATAATATTATAAAAAATAAAACTCCACTAAAAGAAAAAGATGATGATGAGTTTTATCAATTTGTAAAAGATTTAGGTTTAGAAATAAAGCCATCAAAGAAAGAAAATGATAATGCCTGGACAAATTTATTCCATGATAATATGATTGAATGGGTAAGCGATAGTAAAATAGATAAAGATCCTTGTAAACTGCAAATACAACCAGAAGAGAAAACATATAAAATAACTTTCTATAAAGGAATGATAGATATTTTTCCTTCCTATACAGTTAGATTTAGTGGTAGCGGAAGCAAAAACAGTCCTTACGAGATACCTTTTATGAATATGTATAATAAACTAGATAGTATAGAAAAAAACCAAACATACCATCAAATGCATATAGAAGAATATTTATATCAACAAAAAACTTATCAAAAAACAAAAAAAGGAGCTTAATTTAGCTCCTTTATCTATTTACAGAGGATCTTCACACTTAACAGTGAACCTTCCTCACTAATAATATATGTAAAATATTGAAAAAGTATACAAAAATAATAAAAAAAGTATTTGAGAAATCATAAAAAATATGTTACCTTATCATTGACTTAAGTAAAGAATAGAAAAGAAAAAACAGTACAAACTAAAAAGGAGGAAGAAAAATGGAATTGAAAGAGATTAAAGACCAATTATTAAAAAGTGAAAAAAAACTAGAAGAATTATGGAGGTCACTTTGACATCGATTCGCTAAAACAAAAAGTAAAGGAACTAGAAGAGAAAACAAAAGAAATAGATTTTTGGAATGATAGACAAAAAGCAGAAAATACTATAAAAGAGTTAAATGATGAAAAAAATACAGTAGATAGCATAGAGCAATTATTAACAAAAGTAAAAGATGATTTAGAGTTAACAAATTTACTAGAATTAGAAAATGATGAAGAATCAATCCAAGAATTAGAACAAGAAATTGTATCAATAGAACAAAAAGTAGAAGAAGTGAGCTTGCTGTTGCTTTTAGATGGTCCATATGATAAAAATGATTGTACACTAGAAATACATCCAGGTGCCGGTGGAACAGAGTCTTGTGACTGGGCATTAATGCTATATAGAATGTATACAAGATGGTGTGAAAAAAAGAAATATAAAATAGAAGTATTGGACTATCAAGATGGAGACGAAGCTGGAATTAAAAGTGTAATGATTAGAGTCAAAGGTAAAAATGCTTATGGCTATTTAAAAAATGAAAAAGGTGTTCATCGATTAGTAAGATTATCACCATTTGATTCAAATAATAGACGTCATACCTCATTTGCATCTGTAGAAGTAACTCCAGAGATAGAACAAGATAATAGTATAGAAATAGACGAAAAAGATTTAAAAATAGATGTCTATCGTTCCACTGGTGCTGGAGGTCAAGGTGTTAATACAACAGATTCAGCTGTAAGAATTACCCATTTACCTACTAAGATTGTAGTAACTTGTCAAAATGAAAGAAGTCAAATACAAAATAAAGAGCAAGCATTAAAAGTATTAAAAAATAAGCTTCTTATGAAAAAAATAGAAGAACAAAATCAAGAATTAAATGAAATAAAAGGGGAACAAATGAACATCAATTTTGGTTCTCAAATTAGAAGTTATGTCTTACATCCCTATTCTATGGTAAAAGATCATAGAACAAATGTAGAAACAAGCAATGTAGGAAAAGTGTTAGATGGGGATTTGGACATGTTTATAGAAGCAAATTTGAAAAATAGAAAATAAAAAAAGAAAAGAGGGTACTTATGAAATGGTTTTCTAAAAAGAAGGATTTAAAAATATTAGAAAAAATCAATTCTAAATCGAGTATAAAAAGACACCTTCAATTACTTATTGGTTGTCTTTTAATCGCGACATCATATAATTTGTTTTTAGTACCCAATAATATCGTTGCTGGTGGAGTTGCAGGATTTGCAATTATTATTAACTATCTTTTTAATATTGATAATTCATTGGTAATTTTAATTGGATCAATTATCTTATTAATATTAAGCTATTTTCTATTAGGTAAAGAAAAAACAAAAGCAACCATTTTAGGCTCTCTATTATTTCCTGTTTGTGTTAATTTAACTAAAAATATTGGAAATATTATTGATATTGACACGAATCAATTATTATTAATTTCAGTTTTTGGTGGAGTAGTATATGGTTTTGGTGCTGGATTAATATATAAAGCAGGATTCACAACAGGAGGAACAGATATAATAAACCAAATTTTATCAAAATATCTAAAAATAAGTATAGGAAATAGTATGTTATATTGTGATGGAACTATAGTATTATTAACAGCCTTTGTCTTTGGACCAACGCAATTTATGTATTCTATTATTATCTTATATGTAATTAGTTATATGTCAGACCGAGTAATATTAGGAGTATCTGATAGTAAAGCATTCTACATAGTAACAGAAGAGGAAGAAAAAATAAAAGAATATATCTTAAAATATTTAAACCATGGTGTAACTGTATTTAATGCCAAAGGAGGATATGCCAAAGAAAGTCAAAAAGTACTAATGTGTGTACTTCCTACGAAGGATTACTATAAATTAAAAGAAGGTATTCATGAAATTGATCCTAACTCATTCTTTGTAGTAACAGATGCTTATGAGGTATTTGGAGGTGAATAATGGATAACTTTATTGAAAATATAATAAAAAAATTAAAAAGAAAAAGTCTCCTAAGAAGAATACTAATATTATTAGCAGCACTATTAGTATTAGCATTAATCTATAATTTATTGTTATTACCAACAGACTTAGTAGCAGGAGGCGTAAATGGTATAGCAATTATCACTAATTATGTTTACGGAATAGACTCATCCCTTATGATATTGTTAGTATCATCTGCATGTCTACTTTTTAGCTTAATGTATTTAGGAACAGAAAGAACCCTAGGAAGTCTATTAGCAACATTTATTTATCCGTTATTCGTAAAATTAACAGCCATAATTACACAAGGTATAACAATAAACTATGACGATAAGTTTTTAATCATCATTTTTGCTGGTGTAATAGGAGGACTAGCCAATGGTTTTATTTATAAAACAGGATTCAGTAATGGTGGATTACCTATTATTAGTCAAATATTATATAAGTATCATAAAATACCAATCGCAAAATCTAGTATGGTAATAAATTCAATGATAATTATCATAGGAAGTTTTTTCTTTGGCTGGTCTATGATGATGTATGCCATTATTTTAGTATTTATAAATAATATGATGATAGACAAAGTATTACTAGGAATATCTAGTAATAAGGCATTTTATATTGTAACAACAAAAGAAAAAGAAATAAGAGAATATATTTTAAATAATTTAAAACACACAGTAACAATTTTTAATGTGGAAGGTGCTTTTCTAGAAAAAAGAAGAAAAGTATTACTATCCGTAATTCCTAAAAGAGATTACTACAAATTAACAGAAGGAATAAAATTAATTGATCCTAATGTCTTTTTTGTAGTAGAAGATGCCTATGAGGTAAAAGGCGGAAAGTAATGTCTAAAGAGGAGAGATTTCACAAAACTCCTCTTTTGTTATGTCGAAATTTATGATATAATGAAATATACTAGGATGGAGGTAAATATGGACTTAATCAGAATAAAAAATGTAGAGAAAAAATATAAAAATGGAGTTACTGCAATCTATGATTTAAATCTTGCTATTGAAAAAGGTTCTTTTACTTTCGTAATTGGCGGGTCTGGTAGTGGAAAAAGTACATTAATCAAGATGCTATATCGTGAGGAAAAGCCAACGAAAGGTCAAATCATTGTTGGTGGACTTGATGTAGCAAAGCTTAGAAATACAAAAGTATATAAATTAAGAAGAAAACTTGGAATAGTCTTTCAAGATTATCGTCTACTACCTAAACTGACTGTATATGAGAATGTCGCCTTTGCTATGGAAGTAATTGGAGCTAGTAAAGAAAAAACTAGAACAAAGGTATTAAGAGCATTAGAAGAAGTAGGATTAAAAAATAAAGTGCATAACTATCCTGACCAGTTATCAGGAGGAGAGCAACAACGTGTTGCAATTGCTAGAGCAATAGTAAATGACCCTAAATTATTATTATGTGACGAGCCAACTGGAAATCTTGATCCAGAAAGAAGTATGGAAATCATGAAAGTATTAGACAATATTAATAAGACAAGAGGAACAACTATCATTATGGCAACTCATGATAAAGAAATTGTTAATAGCATGAAAAAACAAGTAGTAACTTTAAAAGACGGACATCTAGTTAACTTTAAGCAGAAAGGAACATATATAGATGAGAATATTTAGAATGTTAGCAAGGAGCATTAGAGATGCCTTTAAAAGTGTAATCAGAAATTTTAGCTTATCCTTAGCATCCATTTCTTGTATTACAATTACATTAATTATAGTAGCGATAGCTATCATGGCATCATTTAATGTTCAAAACTTTACTAAAGAAATAGAAAAAGATTTAACTATTGTAATATTTTTAAATAATAATGTAACAGAGGAAGATATACAATTAGTAGAAAATGAAATAAAATCAATTCCCAATGTTAATAAAAAAAGTATTGTCTTTGCATCAAAACAACAAGTAAAAGAAGAAATGCAAGAAGAATCTGAAGTGTTTAACACGGTATTAGATGAGTGGAGTGATGAAGAAAGTCCTCTAAAAGATACATTTCAAGTAAAAGTAAAAGATGTAGAAAAAATTTCAAATGTTGCAGCCAGAATTGAAAGAATAGAACATGTAAATACAGTAAGATATGGAGAAGGTATGGTAGATAAAATGGTTACAGCTTTCTCATCTATTGAAAAGGTAACGTATGGAGTAGTAATTGCTCTAGTTATAGTAACTGTATTCTTAATTATAAATACAATTAAACTAACAATATCAGCAAGAAGAAGAGAAATAGGTATTATGAGATTAGTTGGAGCAAGTAACTTCACAATCAAAACACCATTTATTATTGAAGGTATGATTTTAGGATTATTAGGATCTATTATACCAGTAATATTTACTACTTACGGGTATTTAGCATTTTATAAGCATTTTGATGGTTACTTATTTACTCAATTAATTCAATTGATAAAACCAGAACCATTTATTTACTCAACTGCTGGAATTGTTGTAGTAATTGGTATTTTAGTAGGTATGGTTGGTAGTGCCAGTGCCGTAAGAAAGTATTTGAAGATATAATGAAAAAATATAAAATAATATCTTTTCTAGTTCTAATCTCTATTATTGCATCCTATATCATACTACCTATGGATGCCCAGGCAAGTGCTAATACATTAGCAGAGTTTAGAGCAGAAGTAGAAAAATATACAGCTGATTTACAAGCAAAACAAGATAAAGTTGCGAAAAACGATAAAGAAGTAGCAGAAATCAAAGCAAGAATTGCAGAGATTGAAGCAGAATTAGATAAGATTGTCGACGAAATCGGAACTCTTCAAATTGAAATTGATCAAAGTAATCAAGAAATAAAAGAAAAAAGTGAAGAAAGTAAAAAGATATTAGAATATTATCAATTAGCAAATGGAGAAAATGCTTATTTAGAGTATGCTTTTGGAGCAACTAGTATTACAGATATGATTTATCGCATGTCAGTGGTAGAGCAACTAACAGAATATAATGATAAAATCATGAAAGAATTAGAAGATTTAATTGCTAAAAATAAACAACAGCAAGAAGATTTAACAACAAAACAAACAGAACAGAAAAATTTACAAAGTGAATTAGAAAGTGAAAAGGAAAGAATCAATGCGGATACAAAAGCTCTAAAAGATGCAATGCCAGGAGTGCAAGAGCAAATAGATGCAGCAAAAGCAAACGTAAAATATTATGAGTCTATTGGTTGTGGAGAAAATGAAGATATTCAACAATGTCAAATTAGATATGATAGAGAACACGCATCAAGTGGAGGAGGCAGTGGTAATGGCGGTGCTGGAAATATAATGCCACCATCAGCAGCAGGTTTCTTTAGACCAATGGAAAGTGGATATGTAACTCAGAACTGGATGAACAATGGTCACTTAGGAATTGACCTTGGAAATCGTAATTATTCAAATATTGAAATTCACCCAGTCGCAACTGGTGTTGTATTTGCCAAATACTATGATAATGCTGGAGCATTAGTATTAAAGATAAGACATTATACAAATGGAAGATACCTATATTCTACCTATGCTCATTTATCAGCTTGGTATGTTAATGTAGGACAAATAGTAACACCAGATACCGTAATTGGCCGCATGGGATCAACCGGTAACTCCTCAGGACCACATCTACACTTAGAAATTACTACATGTGACTGGAATAAAGGTGGAGGATGTACCTGGGCAACTTATCAAAATAGTACATTAAATCCTAGAAATTATATAGGATTCCCGAATGGCCTATATTCATGGTGGTATGGAAGATAAGAAACTGTAAAGGCAGTTTCTTTTTTCTATGAAAAAAAGACGAAAGACGATATAATAAAAATAAGGTGAGAATATGTATTTAGTAGTATGCTTGATCTGTATTACAATTTCTATTCCAGGATATATTGCTAAAAGTGGAATAAAATGGTGGAAAGGAATTATTCCTATTGTAAACATTTACTATTTTTTAAAGGAATTAAAAATATCACCATGGTTATTAATGTTACTAGCATTAGGATTAATTTTATTGCCAGATAGATTACTTATTTTAACAATAATCTGTATATTTGCTCCATTTATTATAGCTGATAGTTATGGTCACGGTAAAAAAATAGGGCTTTTAGGATTATTTTTCCCTTTTATTATATATCCTTGGATTGCTTATATATCAGGAAATTATATATATAAAGATTAAAGAAATGAGATTTTTTAAAGAAAATAAAATACTATCAATTTTACTACTATTACTATCTTTTTACTTATATAATAATTACTTTATCTTAGTTGAGCCTAATCCAAAGGTAGATAAAAAAAGCCCTACGTATATAAATGATTTATATGCATCAGATGAAAGAATATATAATGATTATTTAGATACTACAGAAAAAATTATATATAAAAAATTAGTATCAGCATCAAAAAATCATATTCCAACAATCTATTTCAAAAGTATTATGAATAAACTAGATGTTGAAAAAATATATAGTGCAATTTTAGTAGATCATCCAGAGTTACTAAATTTTGGAAGCCTAAGTTATAAATATAGTACAGCAGGAGATTATGAAATAACAATAAATAGTGCAACACCATTAAGACTACTTACAGCATTGAACATGAGTAGAATTCAAAGAATTATTCAAAAAATTAAAGAAGATACAAAAGACCTAAATGATTATGGAAAGATTAAATATGTATATAATTGGATAGGAAAAAAGACAAAATATGATAGAACATTTACATATATGTCAAAAAATCAATCAGCATATAATGTATTTATAAACAAAAATGCAGTATGTGCAGGTTTTGCCAAAGCAAGCCAAATAATTTTTCAAAACATTGGAATAGAATCATATGGTGTATCAGGTAATACAACAGGACCTCATATGTGGAATATTATAAAATATAAGGGAAAATATTATTATTTTGACTCCACTATTGCCGCAAGTATATCAGATACCTCTGAGCACTATTATGATGGATTAAAACAAACAACAATGAAAGAATATAAAATGAGTAATCCAGAATGGTATCCAGAAATAGAAACAACCAATATGGAGTAATAGAGATAACTTTAATATCGTAAAAAGTTATTAAAGAAATACTTACAAAAAAGGAATTTTGAAGCCAAAGACTTTAGAAAATGGAATCTAACTAAGTATCATACAAGAAAAAGTATAAAAAAATTGAAATAGAGAAAATCTATTTCTTTTTATATACCATTTTTGAAATAAAAGATTGTATTTTAACAAATGAAATAGTATGATAAAGACAAGAAAGGAAGTAGTATGGAGTATAAGTTAATTGCAATGGATTTTGATGGTACTTTATTAACAGATAATAAAAATGTATCACCAAAGACAGAAGCACTCTTAAGGAAGTTAAAAAAGCAAGGATATAAGATTGTAGGAGCAACAGCAAGAACAATAGATAGTTGTAAAGATGCCGCTCCAATCGATATATTTACTCATGTAATTATCAACAATGGAGTTACTATCTATAGTGTTGATCAGCAGCAAGAAGAATGGCTGGGATATATCACGCAACAAGAAGCTAGCAAAATAATACAAGAAGTAGAAGAGGTAACAACACAGATAGATTTAATTTCAGGAACAAAATATTATATCTACAAGCACAAGAAAAATAGTCCTTTATCATTTATAGTTGATATTGATAAAGTGGAAGATGTAAAAGAAAAGATAGCCAGAATGAATATTTTTCTAAAATCAGGAGAAGATGCCAATACTCATTATCAATGGATTACACAGAAATTTCCAAATATTAATTGCTTTATAATGCAAGATTCTGGTAGCACAAAACAATGGTTAAATGTAAATCCTAAAAATATAAACAAAGCACATACTTTAGAAAAGTTAGGGGAAGAATTAGGAATAAAGAGACAAGAAATGATATTTTTTGGAGATGGATTAAATGATTTAGAGGTAATCGAACGAGTAGGCTTAGGTGTTGCCATGGGAAATGCACTTCCAGAGGTAAAAGAAAAAGCATCTATGATAACAGTCTCTAATAATGAAGATGGAATAGAAAAACTTCTAGTAAAGAAACTAATACGAAAATAAAAGGAACGGGTGAATATGAAAAAAAGAAAAGAAGAGTATACAGAAATAGTAAAGGAAGCAATTTCTTACATAAAGAATGTAGAAAGTCTACAGGAACTAGAAACACAATTAGGAGAAGAACTAACAGATGAATTATTAACACAAATTAGTAAAAAACTAATTTCGATGAAAAAAAGTAATAGAGCATTAAATAGGAATTATAGAAATAATGGAGATGAAGAGCTTGCCTTAGAAGTAGGAATAGAATTTCAAGAACTATTAAAAACAGATAAAAAATTTAGATTGATGCGTAATCAATCAACATCTATAGAACAAAAACCAGCTACAAGTAAAACATCTAGAATATCAAAATTAGAAATGAGAAGAAAGAAAGTAATTTCAGATATAGAACTAATTAATTACTGGATATCAGAGGAGGCAAGAGAAGATTTTAATACTTACAAAAGCACGGAATTTTATAATGAACGAGTATCAATATTAAGAGGACTACAAAAAAAATATGCTAAAGCGCTACAAGAACAAATTACATACCAAAAAGAAATGACCGAAAAAATTTATCATATGGTAGCAGTAGATAGTAATATAAAACTAGGTCTACCTACTTCCAAAAAATTAATCTATGAACAAATGAATAGAGAAGACTACTTAGCTTTTAGAGAAAAACTAGAAAAAATAACAATAGAGCTTAGAAAGTGTCATCAGTTTTTAGAAAGTGTAATACACTTAAAAGAATTAGATAATGCTCAAATCAAACTATTAACAAATCCAGAACCAACAAATGAAGAATTAATCGAAAATTATGATTTTATAGAGCCAAAAAATGAAATTGAAAAAAACTTCCAAAAAATTTTAAGAAAACTAGTACTAGGTAAATACACATCAAATTATAGTAATATGCCAGTACGATATATTCCAGAGGAAATTAAAAGATTATTAGATAATATGCTAGATTTACCTACCTATGAATTAGAAGATTTAACTATTTTAGCCATAGATGTATTAAAACAAAGAAGAAGAGGACTAAAAAAAGAAGAGAATCGCTGGGAAAAAGCTTTTCTTAAAAATATAGAAAAAGAATTTGAACGAATAAAACCAATAATTTATCAAATTGATGAAGAAGATACCAGTGTCTACTATGATATATTAAATAAATTAATGCAAGATGATAGAAATTATGATTATATCAAAAAATTATTAGAAATAGAAGAATTCACAAGAGCTAGAAAAACATATAAAGAAAGGGAAGGACGAGGAAGAAAGACAGTAATAAAAAGAAGAAAAGAACATATTGTTCTATTAGTATTAGACAATTTTATTAAAAATTATAAATTGAAACTCCTAGATCAAGGATTAGACTATATAGAACCAATATATTATAAAGAAATAATCAAACTTTTCATCAATAATAATGTAGAATTAACGCAAGAAGAGCAAGACAAATATTATATACGTATAGAAGAATTTAAAGAATATATTAAAGGAAAAGGTTACCAAACTACAGAAAAAGTACTTAATGACATCGAAGAAATAGAGAATTTAGATAATATAGAAGAAAGAAAAGAAAATCCCGAACAATTATGTTTAAAAAAACAAAAAATAAAAGAAAAATATGAATATTTATTAAATTCCGCAGTAGAAAGAAATAGAAGAAAAGGGTATCCTGAATATCAAACTTCTGATACTATAAAAACATTTCAAATAGAAGGATTAGAACCATTTGCTTTTTCTCTACAATTTAACTTAGATGGTAGTAAAAAGATTGGCGTTCATACATTAGATACTACAACAATAGTAAATGAAAATGATGATTTTGCGAAAGAAGTAGAAGCTGGTTTCCAAGTATTACTAAGATTAAATACTGAAAGAGTATATCCCTCAATGATGTTTGAAAGTAATATCAATAAAAATAATCAACTTCAAGATTTAAAAATAACACCAGCAACGATAAAAATAGATAAATATTATAGTTATGAAGATTTAGATAATTATAGAAATATAATTGAATTAAAACAGATTGCAAATTGGTTAAGATTGATTCAAGAAACAATAGAGCCATTAGAAAATGAAAACCAGCAATATACAACAAAAGAATTAATTTCAATGTATCTTTCAGAAAAAATATCTTCAAAATTACAAAGTCAAAAAATTCCATTTGTATATCAAAGTCCGTTACCAAATATAGAACAATTAATATTGCAAAATCATAACGAAATATGTACTGATTTACACAAGATAGAAAGACAAAAAGCACATCGAATATTTGATGTGATTGATTCAAAAGATAGTGAATATTATACACCTACAAAAACAAAAGATAGTAGGTTAGAAATCAATCCAGATACGGAAGCAGGAATATTTTTAATGAATACAATTCATAAAATAGTAAGTAGAAAGTATAATCCAGAAGAGCATCAAGAAGAAGTAAAAGAGTTAATAGAAAAATTAAATGAAAGTCATGAATATATACCTGGCGGTTTAGAAAAAGGAAATGAAAAAGAAATAAAGAAAATGGTAAAAGCATACAAAAAAGCGAATGCACATGCGTAGTGCTATCGCTTTTTTATTTTAGAATATGACTCTGTAAACATTAGTTTAGGATCATCATCCGACAAATCATAAGCTTTAAGACGTAATTTATTATTACAGGCATATAAAATGGCAAACCCGGGAGTATCTATTCCAGGAGAAGGATTCTGATTTATAAGGTTACTACAAGTACCAATATTAGTTTGACTACCTCTTTTTTTAAAATAGTGATAATGAGCATAAAGAGAAATATCACAATCCATTTCAGGAGGAAGAATCGTATCCCGAGTACCAGGATGATTTAAAGATATAATAAACCCATTCATTTCAACATAACATCTACCAATACCAAGAGAGAAAAAATCATCTCTTTTCATAGCTAACATTTCCCATAAATTCATACCAACAGATTGAAACCTTTCTTCATGATTTCCATGTAAAACAAAGTTTTGAAAACCTTTAGGATAATGTTCCTCACAATCAACAAATTGTTGATAACACTGAATAATACCTCGATTAGGATTAGTTTTATATCTATAAGAAGGACCATGAAATAAATCTCCGAGCAATATCACAGTATGAATATCATGATCAAAGAAAAAATCATATGCTCTGTAAATTTTATCCCAACTCATAAAAGGACTACCTATATGAGTATCTGCAATAATTCCTAGTTTAGAATCAGTAAGACGTAAAATACATTGTTTATCATGTAGTAATTGGTATAAATTATTTTTTTGAAACTTTGAAATGTCAGAATGAATTCCATAATTAATAATACCTAATAATTCTCCATGAGTTAGATTATAAGAATCCATAAAACCATAAAAATTGTGAACATTTACCCTTTTTGCAATTTTTATATACTCCTCTTCACCCATCAAATCACCTTATCTTTTTAACCATTGTAACACTATATTTAGAAAAATATGTCGAAAAAAGCACAAAAAATAGAAATTAGTTTAATACAATAATAAAATAAGTAACAAGTAAAATATGACATTACGATATATAATTTAACAATAGACCAAATATCTAAAACAGTAGTATTAAAGCATAAAAAAACTTCTAAACCATAAGTTAGAAGTCCTATCTAGTTAGTTTTTTAGTAACTGGTATTTCATAGGTCTTATCAAAATCTAAAAAATCATTAATTCCATTGTTTAAAAAACAAGTATCCATTTGGAAATCTCTAGCAACTACTAATTTCTCTGGATCTGTAGAAACATATAAAGCATGTATATCATGTTCTTGATAATTTTTAGTTTGATTAGCAAAATACATTTCTATATCATCATCTTTAGTTATTGAAGATATTTCTACGGCTTTTGCCTTGATTGGTAAAAGAGCAGAAAGTATATTAATATCAATTTCATTATCAATAAGTAATACTTGATAATTAGAAACAGATGAACTAATTTCAGTTGACTTCACAGATATCCCTCCTTTGCGCGTTCTTTAATTATAGTAAAAAAGTAATAAAATGTAAAGATATAATGTTAGCACTATAATATTAAAATTATAAAATTGATAACATAGGTTATAGTATTTTTAACAACTATAGTGTATTATATTAAATAACAAAACAAAAAATGAAAGGCATCAATGGAGGAATAAGTATTAAATAAAATCTGGAAAGGAGATAGAAATGGGATATATAATGAATTTAAGAAAATATGTAGGACATGAACCATTAATAGGTCTTGGAGCAACAACATTAGTATTTAATGAGAAAAATGAAATTTTATTGAACCTAAGAACGGACACGAATAACTGGGGAATTCCTGGTGGATCTATGGAACTTTATGAAACTATCGAAGAAACAGCAATAAGAGAATTGAAAGAAGAGGCTGGTATTAGTGCAGAAGAATTAGAATTAGTTACGGTATTATCTGGCAAAGATTATTATTTTGAATATCCAAATGGTGATAAGTTGTGTACAGTAATTGTTTTATTCAAAGTAAAAAATTATTCTGGAACCGTGAAAGTATCAGATAAGGAAAGTAAAGAATTAAAATTTTTTGCCTTAGATAAATTACCTAATATGGAAAAAAGAGCACAAGCAATTATAGATAAAATTTTAAATGGTAGTATTAAAATATAAAAGCATTGATAAATAAAAGTATAAGAATAATGCTTTTTCTTTTGCAAAAACATTAAGTAGATGCTAATATAAGAGGCAAAGAGCAGTGCCTAAAGGAGATAAAAGACAATGAAAGTGAATAAACTAGCTCAAATATTTATGTTTTTTGCAATATTTATTTGTTCTCTATTAGCCATAATTTTTTTAGTCACGAATCATATAATGTTGTTTTTGATAGCATTTGGACTTTGTACCTATATTTCTCTAAATAAAAAAATAAAACATTTTCCTATAATATTATTTATAACGAGTATAGTAATAAGATTAATCGTCGTACTATTATTAAATTTTCCACAAGTAACAGACTTTTCCATTTTATTAGAAGCAGCTAAATCTTTTGCGAAAGGTAACTTTGACTTTCAAAATACCTCTTATTTTACAACCTGGGCCTATCAAACAGGTTTTGTAATCTATGAAGGTTTAGTATTAAAGTTATTTAATAATGTATTGATACTAAAATTACTAAATATAATATATTCATCAACCTTAGTAGTATTAATATACCAAATTGGAAAAAAGATTTGCACAGAAAAAAGTGCAAGAATGGCTTCTTTATTATATATGATTTTCCCATTTTCTATTTATATGAATACTATTTTAGCAAATCATCATATCGCAACATTTTTAACATACATAGGTATATTTTTATTGTTAAAGGAAAATAAAAAATTAAAACATTATATACTAGCAGCCATACTAATTAGTTTTGGAAACATTATGAGACCAGAAGGTACCATTATAGTTTTTGCCTTTATTTTATATGAAATTTTTAAATTACAAAAAGGTAAAATAAAACAAATTATAAAATATACTTCTGTATTTGTAGTGGTATATTTAGTAATAGGAGTGAGCGCATCACTAATAATTACACAAACGGGAATTAATAAACAAGGATTAAAAAATAATAACCCTGAGTGGAAATTTGTATTAGGATTTAATTATGATAGTTGTGGATATTATAATGAAGAAGATACCATATATTTATCAGATAGAAAAAAAGAAAGAGAAGTAATAAAAGAAAGAATCCTGGTAAATCCAATAAAAATGACACAATTAATGACTTGCAAAATAGATAATTTCTGGTTACAAAGTGATATTTCTGTAAAACACAATATGTATATTACTAAAAAAATAAATATCCTAGGAATGAAAATAAATTTTATGGATATAGAAAAAATATTTATTACTTTTAACAAATTATTATATTTGCTAACACTATTTGCTGGTTTAACTGGAATTATCTATAACCGTAAAAAAATCATAAAAAGTAGTGCTTTCTTCTTTGTAATTTTAATGATGGTAACATTTGGAGTATATTTATTAATAGAAATACAACCTAGATATGCATATTTCATTCAAGTATCTATATTTATATTATCAACATATGGATATGATATGTTATTAAATAAAGTAAAAGCCATATACAAGAATATAAAAAAGAAATATAAAAGGTCAAAAAGTTTGTTTTGATAAAATATAAAGTATAAAAAAATAATATTTTTTCTAAAACTAAAGATAAAATGTGATAAAATAGTCAAAAATATTGAAAGTATTGATATAGGTATAAATGAGTGTAATAATAAGAAGGGAGGAAAAATATGTTTAAACTAGTATCAAAATTTAAACCATCTGGAGACCAACCAGAAGCAATTAAAGAGTTAGTAGAAGGAATTAAAGAAGGAAAAAAAGAACAAGTACTGTTAGGTGCAACAGGAACTGGAAAGACATTTACGATTGCAAATGTCATAAAAGAAGTAAATAAGCCAACTCTAGTTTTAGCTCACAATAAAACATTAGCAGGACAACTTTACTCAGAATTAAAAGAATTATTTCCAGAAAACAGAGTGGAATACTTTGTATCATATTACGATTATTATCAACCAGAAGCGTACGTACCATCAACTGATACTTATATTGAAAAAGATTCATCAATTAATGATGAAATTGATGAACTTCGTCATGCTGCAACTAGTAGTTTATTATCCCGTGATGATGTAATTGTGGTTGCTAGTGTCTCTTGTATTTATGGTATTGGAGAAGTAGAAGAGTATAGAAATAAAATGCTAACGCTATCAGTTGGAGAAGAAGTAGAAAGAAATGAAATATTAACGAAATTAGTAGAAATGATGTATGAGAGAAATGACCTTGATTTTAAACGTGGTACTTTCAGAGTACGTGGCGATGTAGTAGAAATTATACCTGCTTATCAGAATACTACTGGATATCGAGTAGAATTCTTTGGAAATGAAATTGATAGAATTAGCGAAATTGATACATTAACAGGAGCAATTATTTCGAATAAAAAGAATTTAAGTCTCTTTCCAGCAAGTCACTTCGTAGTTAGTGATGAAAAATTAAAAGCTGCCATTGCTCGTATTAAAGAAGAGTTAAAAGAAAGACTACAAGAATTAAAAGAAAATAACAAACTTTTAGCAGCAGAGCGTCTAGAACAAAGAACAAATTATGATATTGAAATGTTAGAAGAAACAGGCTTTTGCTCTGGAATTGAAAACTATTCTGCACAAATGGCTGGAAGAAAAAAAGGAGAAACCCCAACAACATTAATGGACTTCTTTCCAAAAGACTATTTGCTAGTAGTAGATGAATCTCATGTTACCTTACCACAGGTAAGAGGAATGTATAATGGAGATAGAGCTAGAAAGATGAATCTGGTAGAATATGGATTCCGTCTTCCAAGTGCGCTAGATAATAGACCATTAAAATATGATGAGTTTGAGAAAAAGATAAATCAAGCAATCTATGTATCCGCAACACCAGGAGACTTAGAATTAGAACATACTGGTGGAAAATATGTAGAGCAAATCATTCGTCCCACAGGACTACTAGATCCAACGATTGAAGTAAGAAAAACAGAAGGACAAATTGATGACTTAGTAGGCGAAATTAAAGATAGAATAGAAAAGAACGAAAGAGTATTAGTAACAACGCTAACAATTCGTATGTCAGAAGAGCTAACAAACTATTTAAAAGAGTTAGATATCAAAGTAGCCTATCTTCACTCAGAAATAAAAACGCTAGAACGACTTCAAATTATTCACGACTTACGTGTTGGAAAATATGATGTGGTAGTTGGAATTAATTTATTACGTGAAGGAATTGATATCCCGGAAGTCTCACTTATCGCTATACTAGATGCAGATAAAGAAGGATTCCTACGTAGTACGAGAAGTTTGATTCAAACAGTAGGACGTTGTGCCAGAAATGCGAATGGTCATGTTATTATGTATGGAGATAAAATTACTGACTCTATGAAAGAAACGATAGAAGAGACAGCAAGACGTAGAAAGATTCAAGAAGAATATAATAAAAAACATGGAATTACACCACAGACTATCAAGAAAGAAATTAGAGAAGTTATCAGTAATGTTGATGAAAAAGCAGCAGAAAAACCAAAGAAGATGACCAAGAAAGAATTTGCCAAAACAGTAGATGCAATCGAACAAGAGATGAGAGAAGCAGCCAAAGCATTAGACTTCGAACGTGCTATGGAATTACGTGATATCTTATTTGAAATGAAAGTAGGAAATTAACATGGAAAATAAAATATTATTAAGAGAATTAGAAAATAAAGAGAAAGTACATGAAATATTTGAACATCAAATATCAAAAGACTTAAAGGAATTAGCTAAAGTAATTAAAAAAGAGCATCCAAACGATTTATTAGTAGTTTTTAATCCTGAAGAATACTGGGAAAAAGTAGAAAATATAATTTACAAAGAAACAGAAGATTATCGTTATGGAAAAACAAAGAACTCTGCTTTAGAACAACAAACAGCAATGAGAATTTTAGATCAGTATATTGCTTTAAAAATATTAGAAAACTTGTCTACAAAAAATACACCGTTAACTTTGTTCTTTAATGAAGATAGACTAAATATCTTTAAAACAGGAGATTATGTTCGATACGAAATGTTTAAAGATAAGATGCCAAATAGCAATGATGTAAAAGAAATATTAACACTAGATGAAAATGTTCCTACTAGAATTCATTTTATCGTAAACGGAATAAAAAGTAACAGGTTATGCGATGCTCTTTGTACTTACCTAGATAATTCTACCACTTTCGCAACTAGAATATACTTATCACCAAATGGCATGTATACTGCAACCGTAAAACAAAATGGTAAGCCAGTAGCTCTCTGGGAAGCGTATGATTATATGGTTTTTGATGAAGATAAGGAAGGTTATAAACCTGAACCATATTGTCCCAAAACTAAAAAAGTAGGTCAAAAGAAAAGTGGAAAAGTATAAAAAAGTCTATATTGAAATCACGAATTGTTGCAATCTAAAATGTTCTTTCTGCTCCCCTGTTACAAAAGAAAAGCGCTTTATGACAGTGTCAGAGTTTGAACATATTCTAAAAGAAGTATCCAAAGTGACAAAAGTTATCTATCTTCATGTGAAGGGAGAACCATTACTGCATCCTAAAATAATTGAGTTTCTAAATTTAGCAGAAAAGTACAACTTAAACGTAAATCTCACAACCAATGGAACATTATTTCCAAAGTTAGTAGACAAATTAAAAGACTGTAAAGCTCTACATAAAATAAATTTTTCTCTTCATTGTGAACAAAATAATCCAACCTATGAAGAAGAAATCTTCCAAAACGTAGAAAAGTTATCCTCAGATACTGTGATTATTTATCGTTTATGGACTTTAAAAGATAACAAATTAGATAAAAAATCCACAAAAGTAGTGGAAAAATTAAAAGATTATTATCATTTATCCACAGAAACAGTGGAAAAACTGCAAAATGAAAATAATGTAAAAATATCATCCACAATATATGTGGATAAAGATAATGAGTTTATCTGGCCAGAAATTACAAATCACAAAAGCTGTGGATATTGTCATGCCTTAAAAACACAAATTGCTATTTTAGTAGATGGAACAGTAGTACCATGTTGCCTAGATAGCAATGGTATGATTAATTTAGGAAATATTTATCAAGAATCCATTGAAGAAATACAAAACAAAGAAAGATATCAAAAGTTAAAAAAGTCTTTTCAAGATAGAAAGCCAATAGAAAAATTATGTCAATCATGTACATTCAAAGAAAGAAATTAAAAAGGAGGTTTCATATGTATAATAAAAAATATATATCTACATTTTTATCTAACGAAAAAGAAAATATATATTTAAATTATTTAAGAGATAGTACTTTATTAGACCAATTAAGCAGACAATATAAACAAAAATATACCGAAAAAGCTGATGCCTATTATTTATGTCTAAAAGAATCCCTAGATCATTATGTAGCGATGCTGATTCATAATAATCCTGACTTTCTTCAAACAAGAGAATTTTACAATTATACACAATATTTAAAAAGATTAGTCAAAAATAATCAAGTCAAGTATAAAGGAGAAACTCTATATATAGAACCAAGTACTAATATCATCTTTAGTTATTTGAATAAAGAAATATTAAGTAAGATTTATCCAGGTAATACTTTAAATGAACACAAAGAAAAAAATAAGGGAATTAAGAATAGACTACTGTCAAAAATGAAAAAAAATGATACTTTAACAAGAGAAGAATTAAACTTAATAAGTAGAATATTAGAAAGTCAAAAAGATTTTGATAAAAATGGGACAGTTTTTAGTGATAGTAATTATGATACCTTTATAAGATATGTATTTAATAATTTAGATAACATTACAGCAACTCCAGAACTATTGCAGGCAATTTTAACATTTATGCCAAATAATTATCAAGAAAAAACAGAAGATACAAGGGTATTTCTAGCAAATTTTATGAAAGGGAAGAAGCAAACATCACTAGCGTTTTATAATAGTAATATAGATAGTGTATTTATTCAATTTGATAGATTTCATAATGTCAGGCTTAATACCTTTCTATCTACTGAAGTGTCAAGAACCTATCTAGAAAATGATATAATGTTTTTAATATTTGTACAATGTCATGAGTTAAGTCATTCATATCAAAATAAACAAACAAATAATTTATTTAATTTTGAAAGTGCTTCTTATGAAATAAACCAATATTTAAGAGCTATTTTTAATGATTATAACTCCGATAGAAAGAAAAATTTTGAAGGAAATCATGATAGTGATGAAATAGAAATCGATGCGGATCAAAGAGGTTGGAAAAAATGTCGTTATTTTATAAAAAAATATATGAAGGACGGAAAACAAAAAGAAAGAATTATTAATAACTGTAGAAAAAATTATGAAGCAACAAATTGTCGAAGAGCCTTTTCAATCAAAAAAGATCCTGAAAGCAAAGAAATGCTCCGCTATTTGGATTATGATATAAAAAAATTGAAAGAAGCAATTGAAATAAATCCAGAAGGATTAAAAAGATTCGCTCACATTGCTAAAGTGTTTGATAACAGTGGAGATATTAAAATAGATTATCTTATGGAAAAAAAGATAATAGATACTCCAGTAGGAAGAGAAATCTGTAATCATATATTAAATCAATATCCTCAAGAACTATTAATAAAAAAACTAAGTGCAGAAGGCGTAACTTCAAATCAAATTTTAACATTACTAGAAAATTTAGTCCATGTACCGCATGAAAATGCTTTAGTATTAAGAGAACTAAATAATGTGGATTTAGAAACATATAAGGAAGTTACCAGTAAATATAGGATTACAGAGCAAAAAGAAAATATCCATTATTATTATTTTGCAGAATGTACTCATCAATTTGTAAGATTTACAAAAATATTGGATCAATTACAAAGAAATCGTAAGGTAAGTTTACCAGACATTAAAAGTTATTATGACTTCTTTCGAAACTATTATGAAGAAATGCTACAAAATATTAAAAATCCAAATATAGAAAGAATAAATTCTCAATTAGAAAAATTTAGAACCTCTGAAAATATATATTTAATGAATTTAGCGGTTAATACTATAAACTATATAAGATGGAAAAATGAAGAAGCAAGTGCATTGAGTGATACTCGAAGTGATAAAAATCAATTAAATGATATGTTAAATGATTTAAAAAGTCAATCAACGGCTTCTCCTACTACACATAGCAGAAAAAACTAATACTTTGTCCAAAGGGTGTATTTTTTAATAAACTAGAATAAAAGAATAATAAATTTTTCAATTTTATGTTATAATATGTGGCAGGTGAAGTATAAATGGATAAAATTATTGTAAAAGGTGCAAGAGAAAACAATTTAAAAAATATAAATATTGAATTACCAAAGAATAAACTTATTGTAATGACTGGTTTATCAGGAAGTGGAAAAAGTAGTTTAGCTTTTGATACTATTTATGCAGAAGGTCAAAGAAGATATGTAGAAAGTCTTTCTGCCTATGCTAGACAATTTTTAGGTGGAAGTGAAAAACCAGATGTAGATAGTATCGAAGGATTATCTCCAGCGATTAGTATTGATCAAAAAACAACAAACAACAATCCAAGATCAACAGTAGGAACAGTAACAGAAATTTATGATTATCTAAGACTAATTTTTGCTCGCGTCGGAGTTCCTTACTGTCCAAACCATAATATTCCAATATCTTCTCAAAGTGTAGAAGAAATGACAAATAAAGTTTTAGAATATCCTGAAGGAACAAAGATAATCATCATGTCACCAGTAGTACATGGCGAAAAAGGAACACAAAAAGATTTACTAGAAGATTTACGCAAAGAAGGATATGTTAGAGTTCGTGTTGACGGAGAAATGATGGATTTATCAGAAGATATCATGCTAGACAAAAACAAAAAACATAAAATTGACGTTGTAATTGATAGATTAATCATCAAAGAAGGTTCAAGATCCAGATTATTTGAAGCAATCGAAGGAGCAACCAAACTATCAGAAGGTAAAGTAGTAGTGGAAATATTAGGAGAAAATAAAAAGGAATTAGTATTATCAGAAGCATTTGCTTGTCCATATTGTGAATTCTCTCTACCAGAATTAGAGCCAAGAATCTTTAGTTTCAATGCTCCGTATGGTGCTTGTCCAGATTGTAAAGGTCTAGGAGTAAAGCTACAAATAGATGCGGATTTGTTAATTCCAGACAAAGATAAATCGATAGCTGATGGATGTATAAAAACATTAACAGATGACCCGGAAGGACTAGACTATAAAAAGTTAGAATGTGTTTGTAAGCACTATAAAATAGATATGAAAAAGCCATGGAAAAAATTAACTCAAAAGCAACAAGATGTCATTCTTTATGGTTCAGATGAAGTAATACATTTTCAGTATTCATCAAAAAGTGGCAATAAATATAATAGTAGAGATTTCTATGAAGGAATTATAACCAATCTAGAAAGAAGATACATGGAAACAAGTTCGACATGGATTAGAGAATGGTTAGAAAATTATATGGTAGAACATACTTGTGAGACTTGTCATGGAGCTCGTCTTACTGATGATGTCCTATCTGTAAAATTAAATGGAAAAAACATCTATGAAGTAACCGAAATGAGTATTAAAGAATTAATACCTTTCTTTGATAATCTAGAATTATCAGAAGAGAAAAAAGAAATAGCCAAATTAGTCATTAAAGAAGTCCAGGACCGACTACATTTCTTAAAAAATGTAGGACTTGAATATTTAACACTAAGTAGAAGTGCTGGTACCTTATCAGGTGGAGAAGCACAACGTATAAGATTAGCAACGCAAATTGGATCTCACTTGACAGGTGTACTATATGTATTAGATGAGCCAAGCATTGGACTACATCAACGAGATAATGAAAAATTAATTAATTCTATGTTAGAGATGCGTGACTTAGGAAATACTTTAATTGTAGTGGAACATGATACCGATACCATGCTTGCTTGTGACTATTTAGTAGACATTGGTCCAGGTGCCGGAGAACACGGAGGACAAGTAGTAGCAGCCGGAACTCCAGAAGAAGTAATGAAAAACGAAAATAGTATCACCGGACAATATTTGAGTGGAAAGAAATGTATTGAAGTTCCAAAAACAAGAAGAAAAGGAAATAAGAAGTTCTTAAAGATAAAAGGTGCTGAAGAGCACAACTTAAAAAATATTGATGTAGATATTCCTCTTGGAACATTTACCTGTGTAACAGGAGTATCAGGAAGTGGAAAAAGTAGTTTAATAAATGAAATACTTTGTAAAGCAGTAGCTGCTAAAATATATCATTCTAAAGAAAAACCAGGAAAACATAAAAAGATTTTAGGACTAGATAATATTGATAAAATAGTAGCAATTTCTCAAAATCCAATCGGTAGGACACCAAGATCAAATCCAGCAACTTATACGGGAGTATTCGATGATATACGTACATTGTTTACGACAACAAAAGAAGCGAAAATGTACGGCTTTGAAAAGAATCGTTTCTCATTCAATGTCAAAGGAGGACGTTGTGAAGCTTGCCGTGGAGATGGTGTGAAAAAAATTGAAATGCACTTCTTACCAGATGTTTATGTACCATGTGAAGTATGTCATGGAACAAGGTATAATAGAGAAACCCTAAACATAAAATATAAAGGAAAAAATATTGCAGAAGTACTAGACATGAGAGTATCAGAAGCCCTAGAGTTTTTCTCAAACGTACCAAAAATCAAAAACAAACTACAAGTATTAGAAGATGTAGGACTTGGCTATATTAAATTAGGTCAACCAGCTCCAACCCTTTCAGGAGGAGAAGCAGAACGTGTAAAATTAGCAAAAGAATTACAGAAAAAAGCAACCGGAAAGACCTTATTTGTACTAGACGAACCAACGACCGGTCTTCATACGGATGACATTAAGCGTTTGCTTGCAATTTTACAAAAAATAGTAGATAATAAAGATACGGTAGTAGTGATTGAACACAATCTAGATGTAATCAAAGTTGCTGACTATATCATTGACCTAGGTCCTGAAGGTGGAGATGATGGAGGACAAATTGTTGCAACAGGAACTCCAGAAGAAGTCGCAAAAGTAAAAGAATCATATACAGGCCAATTTTTAAAGAAAATTTTGTAAAAGAATAAAAGCAAAGAAGGATGTTTATGAATCAAGTAGCATTAGATCTAGGTGTAATTCAAATATATTGGTATTCCATCTTTATATTTCTAGGTATGTTAGTAGCTTGCTTTCTAATATATAAGGAATCTAAAAAAAGAGGAATAGAGGAAGACTTCTTAGTAAATCTAGCATTCAGCACCATAATCATAGGAATTATAGGTGCGAGATTATATTATGTATTGTTTAACCTATCTTATTATTTAGATAGGCCATTAGAAATATTACAAATCTGGAATGGCGGACTCGCAATTCATGGTGGTATCATAGCCGGATTAATAGTGGTGATTACATCATGTAAAAAACATAACGTAAATATCTGGGAAATGCTAGATATTATTGTAGTAGGTTTAATTATTGCTCAAGCCATAGGACGTTGGGGAAATTTCTTTAACAGTGAAGCGTATGGACCAGTCACTACAGCAGCTCATCTAAAATCATTAGGAATACCAAGCTTTGTAATACAAGGAATGTATATTTTAGGAGAATATAGACAGCCTACTTTCTTTTATGAGTCAGTCTGGTGTTTATTTGGCTTTTTAGCAATGTTATTAATACGAAGATTTAAATACTTAAAGATAGGTCAATTAACAGGTTTCTATCTACTATGGTACGGTATCATCAGATTTATTATAGAAGGAATGAGAACAGATTCCTTAATGCTAGGAACATTTAAAATAGCACAAATTGTATCAATAGTATTTATCGTATCTGGACTAATTATTATCATTGTCAATATGTTAAGAAAAAATAATAAGCAATATAATGCATAACAGGAGGAAAAAATATGTATAAGAAAGTCGTAGTTTTTGGTGGAGGAACAGGAATATCATATTTATTGAGAGGATTAAAAGATTTTCCTGTGGATATTACAGCAGTAATTACAGTCTCTGATAATGGAACATCAACTGGAAAACTAAGAAAAGAGTTTAATATTCCTGCCGTGGGAGATATTAGAAAAGTAATTACAGCTTTATCTGAAATCGATGAACCAATTAAAGAAATGATGGAATATAGATTTCACACTTCGAGTGACCTTGATGGTCATGCCATGGGAAATTTAATTTTAACGTCCATGCTAGATATTACTGGTTCGCTAAAAGAAGCAATTGCATCACTAAGTAAATTGTTCGATGTAAAACATACAGTTTTACCAATTTCAGAAGATTCCTCACTAACATTAATGGGATTAGACAAAGCTGGAAACGTGATTGAAGGAGAAGAACAAATTACGAAATCAGATCAAAGAATTGAAAAAATCTACTATAAAGAAGAACCAAAAGTCCTACCTGAAGTAATAACAGCCATAGCAGAAGCAGACTTAATCATCTTCAGCATGGGTAGTCTATATACTAGTATTTTACCAAATGTCATCTGCAATGAAGTAAAGAGAGCTTTAAAGGACACGAAGGCTCCAATTATGTATTTATGTAATGCCGTTACTCAACCTGGTGAAACAGACAATTTCACAGTTAGTGATCATGTAAAATTATTAAATAAATATCTAGATTTTAGAAAAATAGATGTAGTAATTGCTAGTAACACTAAAATAGATAAAAAGATAGCCGAAAAATATGCAACGGCAGAACAAAAAGACCCTGTAAAAATAGATTATGCTGCATTAGAAAATCTTGGTGTAGAATTAATTGAAGATGACTTAATAACAATAGAAGCAAATACTTTAAGACATAATAGTCTAAAATTAAGTGCACTAATATTTAACTATTTAATGAGGGATTAGTATGTCATATACAACAGATATTAAAGAAGAAATTTCCAAAAATATTGTCTCAAAATCAGAAATGATTGCAGAGTTATCTGGATATATTAGAAATAATGGACATCAAACACCAACTGGCTTTCAATTAACAACAGAAAATCCTCTCATTTGTGAAAGAATTGAAAAGCAAATAGAAGCCCTTTATGAAGTAAAAATAAAAAAAGAAATAAAAGATAGTCTAAACTTTAGTAAAAAAGACTTACTGGCTCTAACGATAGAAGAAAAAAAAGACTTTATCTTAGAAGATATAGGCTATCAAGATAAACAGGGAGAATACTTAGAAAAACCTCCACAATATATTGTTGGCGCTAACGAAGAAATCAGAGCGTATTTAAGAGGTGTCTTCTTAGCATCAGGAAGTATTAATGATCCTAGAACTTCAAGATACCATATGGAATTATTAATAGAAGAATCAGGAGAAGCGGTATTTGTACAAAAACTATTAAACTTATTTGATTTAAACGTAAAAATTCTAACCAGAGATAAAGGTTACATGCTATATATCAAAGAAGCGGATAAAATAAGTGACTTTTTAAAAATAATAAAGGCAAATAATGCTGTATTATATTTTGAAAACCAAAGAATTTATAGAAATCAAAAAAATCAGGCTAATCGCCTAAATAATTGTGAACAAGCCAATATGGATAAAGTAGTAGCGACTGCAACAGCGCAACTAGATGACATTGCCATTATTGAAGATAATCTAGGAATTAGCCTGTTAGATGATAAAACGCAACAAGCCCTAGAGTATCGAAAGAAATATCCAGAAGCGTCTCTAAAAGAATTAAGTGAAATTATATCTCTAGAAACAGGAAATTCAATAACGAAATCAGGACTAAATCATAGATTCAGAAAGATTAAGGAACTAGCAACAAGATTTAAAAAATTAGAAGATAAAGAAAAATAACTATTAGAATAATCCTAATAGTTTTATTTTTGAATTATTTTGTCAACAAGTCCATACTCTAAAGCTTCTCTAGCATCCAAATAATAATCACGTTCCGTATCTTTTTCTATTTTTCGAAGAGTCTGCTTCGTGTTTTTAGCGAGAATTTTATTTAATCGTTTACGAAGCAACACAATATGATCAGAGGTAATCTTAATATCGCTAGCTTGTCCTTCTGCACCACCTAAAGGTTGATGTATCATAATATCAGAATTAGGTAAGGCAAACCTTTTGCCAATAGTACCAGAAGAAAGTAAAAAAGCTCCCATGCTTGCTGCCATACCAACACAAATGGTAGAAACGTCACTAGAAATAAATTGCATAGTATCATAGATAGCGAGACCAGAAGAAACACTACCACCTGGAGAATTAATATAAATAGAAATATCGTCATGATTAATAGAATCTAAGTATAACAAAGAAGCAATCACACTATTAGCTAAAGAGTCGTTAATCTCACCACTGATAAAAATAATTCTCTCTTTTAACAATCTAGAAAAAATATCATAGCTACGTTCTCCATCTAATTCTTTTTCAATAACTACAGGAACTAAACTCATATTTATATCACCTATCTTTAGTATAGATGTAAAGAAAATAAAATATGTATATTTCAAAACGACAAAGTATGATACAATAATAAGAGAAAATAAAAAAGGGTGAAGCAAAATGATAGAAACAATAGAAGTAGAAATAAAAGGTAAAAAATATCAACTAAGTAAAGGCATGACTTTAGAAGAAATAGCAAAAGAATTTCAAAAAGAATATAAGTATCCTATTTTATTAGCAAAAGTAAATAATAAATTAGAGGAATTAACAAACGAAGTAGATGAAAATTCTAAAATAGAGTTTTGTGATTTAACAACCAGAGAAGCAAACAGAACACATATTAGTGGACTTACTTATGTACTACTATATACAATAAAGAAATTATTCGGGGAAGATGCGAATATCTTTGTCCAACATTCCTTAGACAAAGGATTATATATTGAAACAAACTTTAAGTTAACAGAAACTAGAATGAAAAACATCAAAGAAGGTATGAAAAAAATAATAGAAGCAGATATGCCTATTATTAAAAGTACAGTAGATAGAGCAGAAGCAATTAAATACTTTAACAGTAAAAATGATAAAGCGAAGGCTGGAGTAATGACGTATAATACAAATAGTTATATAACTCTATATCGTCTAGGAAATTATTATAATTATTTTTATAATCTAATGCCAACTTCTACAGGAAAAGTAAAAGACTTTGATATAACAATTATCAAAGATAATGGATTCGTACTTCAATTTCCAACAATATATATTCCAGAAAAAATACCAGCATATAAACATCATCCACATATGTTCGAAGTATTTCAAGAATGCCGTGACTGGGCAAAAATCATTGGAGTATCAAATTCAGTGGATTTAAATAGAGTAGTATCATTAGGAAAGATAAATGATTTAATTAGAATTGATGAAACTCTACAAAGCAATCGTCTATTAAATTTAGCAAGAGAAATAAATAAGAGAAAAAAAGATATAAAAATTGTCTTAATAGCCGGACCATCTTCTTCAGGAAAAACAACAACATCTAAGAAATTATGTATGTATTTAGAAAGTTTTGGTCTTCATCCTAAAGTATTATCTATGGATGACTACTTTGTAGAACGAGAAGATACACCATTAGATGAAAATGGAAAACCAGACTACGAATGTCTAGAAGCAATTGATATGAAGTTATTTGACAAGCAAATTGAAGATTTATTAAAAGGAAAAACAGTCACAATTCCAACCTATAGTTTTTTAGTAGGAAAAAAAGAATTTAATAAGGAAATGACTCTAGGTGAAGAAGATATTTTAGTAATAGAAGGAATACATGCTCTAGATAATAAGGTGCTAACTAATATTCCTAGAGCGAAAAAATATAAAATATATATTTCTGCTTTAACAGAGTTAAACTTAGATGACCATAATCGTGTATCAACAACCGACAATCGTATGTTAAGAAGAATAATAAGAGATAACAGAACAAGAAATAATAATGTAGAACATACCTTAAAATCCTGGGATAGTGTAAGACGTGGAGAAGAAAAATATATCTTCCCATTTCAAGATGATGCTGATTTTACATTTAATTCGGCTTTAATTTATGAAATTGGTGTCTTAAAAACTTATGTAGAACCACTGCTTTATTCGGTTCCACAAGACTCTCCATATTATGAAGAAGCAAAAAGATTAATAAACTTTTTAAGATTATTTTTACCAATTCCCGCAGATGTTGTTCCACAAGACTCTATTTTAAGAGAGTTTATTGGCGGAAGCTGTTTTCATGAATAAATATCCACAAAACCTGTGGATATTTTCTTGCGACAAAAAAGTGTCAAAAAACTTAGAATATATTGAAACAAAAAAAAGAACACTATATAATGAAAATAAAGGAGGAATAATAAATGGTAAGAGTAGCAATCAACGGATTCGGAAGAATTGGAAGACTAGCTTTTCGACTAATGGAAGAAGATCCAGAATTTGAAGTTGTCGCAATTAACGACTTAACAGATGCTGAGCAATTAGCATACTTATTAAAATACGATACAAATCATAGAAATTATCGTATTGATGAAATTCATAGTGAAAATGATACAATTATGGTAGGAGATAGAAGCATTAAAGTATATGCTGAAACAGATCCATCTCTATTACCATGGAAAGATTTAAATATTGATGTAGTACTAGAATGTACTGGTAAATTTACATCAGAAGAAAAAGCTATGGCACATATTAATGCTGGAGCTAAAAAAGTAATTATTTCCGCACCAGCAAAAGGAGACGTAAAAACAATCGTTTATAATGTTAACCATATGACATTAGAAGGCGATGAAAAAATCATTTCAGCAGCAAGTTGTACAACAAACTGCTTAGCACCAGTAGTAGATGTATTAGATAAAGCTTTTGGAATTGTAAAAGGTTATATGACAACAGTTCATGCTTATACAAATGATCAAGCAACTCTTGATGTACCTCATAAAAAAGGAATTAAAGCTCGTCGTGGTAGAGCATGTGCAGCAAATATTGTTCCAGCATCAACAGGAGCAGCATCTGCAATTGGTAAAGTTTGCCCTAACCTAGATGGAAAACTAGATGGAGCAGCAATGCGTGTACCAGTACCAACTGGTTCTGTAATTGATTTAGTACTTGAATTTGAAAAAAATACATCTGCTGAAGAAATCAATGAAGTATTAAAATCATCACAAAATGAAACATTACAATATACAGATGACCCTATTGTATCAAGCGATGTTATCGGAAGACATTGTGGTTCTTTAGTAGACGGACTATCTACTAGTGTTCTAGAAGTAGATGGAAAACAACTAGTAAGAGTAGTTTCTTGGTATGACAATGAAATGAGTTATACTGCTCAAATGATAAGAACTGCAAAATATGTATCTAATCTATAAAACAGTGAAAAGATATGAATAGACATATCTTTTTCTTTACTTTTTCTCTATAAACTAGAATATAAAAAATAATCAATTACTTGTAAAATTTATAGTATTAAAACTAGACTATATTGAAAAAAAATAAGAAAAAGACTAAAATAATATCAGGAGGATAGATAATGAAAACAATCAAAGATATGAATTTAGAAAATAAAAAAGTATTAATTCGTTGTGACTTTAATGTTCCAATGAAAGAAGGGCAGATATCAGATGATACCAGAATCACTGCAGCCTTACCAACAATTAAGTATTGTCTAGATCAAAATGCCAAAGTAATTTTATTTTCACATTTAGGAAGAGTAAAAGAAGAAAGTGATTTAGCAAAAAATAATTTAGCACCTGTTGCGAAAAGATTAGAAGAATTACTTGGTCAAAAAGTAACATTTGTAGAAAAAACAAGAGGAGAAGAACTAGAGAATGCCATTAATAATATGAATAATAAAGATATCATATTAGTTCAAAATACCCGTTATGAAGATTTAGATGGCAAAAAAGAAAGCAAAAATGACCCTGAATTAGGTGCCTACTGGGCATCTTTAGGAGATGTTTTTGTAAATGATGCCTTTGGAACGATCCATAGAGCTCATGCATCTAATGTAGGGATTGCATCACACTTAGATTCATGTATCGGATTCTTAATTGAAAAAGAATTAAATGCCCTAAAAGAATTAGATAATCCTACTCATCCATTTGTCGTAGTATTAGGAGGAGCAAAAGTTGCTGATAAAATCGGTGTAATCGAAAACTTAGTAACCAAAGCTGATAAAATTCTAATTGGTGGAGGAATGGC
This sequence comes from uncultured Bacilli bacterium, assembly GCA_944371995.1. Lineage (GTDB taxonomy): Bacteria > Bacillota_I > Bacilli_A > RF39 > UBA660 > Faecimonas. The sequence goes on along the minus strand of CALVYD010000002.1, from coordinate 49,590 downwards.
TTTTACTTTCTTAAAAGCAGAAGGATATGAAATTGGAAAATCACTATTAGATGAAGAAAACTTAGAATTTTGTAAAAATATTTTAAAAGATTACAAAGATAAGATTATATTACCAGTAGATGTTGCTGTAACAATAGAATATAGTGAAAATGAACCATACAAAACCAAAGATATCACAGAAATGAATGAAAATGAACAAGGATTAGACATTGGCCCTAAAACTGTAGAGTTATTTGAAAGTTATTTAAAAGAGGCAAGTATTGCTGTATGGAATGGACCTTTAGGTGTATATGAATTTGAAAAATATAAAAAGGGAACAGATGAGTTATTAAAATTTGTTGTCGACAATAATATTAAAATGATTCTTGGCGGTGGTGATATAGTAGCAGCTGCATCCCTTGCAGGATATAAGGACAAAGTATATCATGCATCAACCGGAGGAGGAGCAACTTTAGAGTATCTAGAGGGAAAGACTCTACCTGGATTGGAAGCAATAAAATAAAATGAAAGAAAAAATTGAAGTAGCGAATCCTTATAACGAAGAACATATAAACCTGTTGAAAAAATATGAAGATAAAAATCAATTAGCAAATACTACAACTAACTATTTATTAAAGACAAGAAATATGTTATCGGAAGTAGATTATAGACAATTAGAACAAGAAAGTCCCGAAATAGCAAGAACTCTTTTTCTAACACAAAACGGAAATGTTATGACAGTAGCCCATCTTCTAGGGGAAAAAGATCGTAAGATTTGTCGTATGACAATAGATAATACAGCCAGTATTAAAATACAAGAAAGATTGCTAACAGAAGCACAAAATTATGCATTTACAAATTTAGGAATGGAAGATGTTGTATTATTACAAGAAGAAGGAAATCATATTCCATCTAGTTATCTAAAAGAACAAGGTTTTGATGATTTAGGAATAGAATCAGGAATGCAAGTATATACCAAATCTAGAGAATCAGAAAAATTAACCACTTATCAAATGTAAAGGAATGATAAAATGATTATAGCGTTAAATAATAAATGTAATTTAACAAAACAAGAGTTTTTAAAATATCAAGAAGAACTAGAAAAACTATCAACAAAATATAAATTGATATTATGCCCTACATTTTTAAATATTGCACACTATAATTTAGAAAATGTAGAACTTGGAGCACAAAATGTTAGTCCTAAAGCACCTGGAGCAGTAACAGGTGAAGTAGCAGCTATACAATTAAAAGAAGAACAAGTGAAGTATTGTATTGTAGGTCATTCAGAGCGTAGAAATTATCAACATGAAACAGACGAGGAAATAAATCAAAAGATAATGAGATTATTAGAACAAGATATCATACCCATTCTATGTGTAGGAGAAACAAAAGAAGAAAGAGAAAAGCAATTAGAAAAGAGTATCATAGAAAAAGAATTAGAAATAGCCTTAGAAAACTTAACTGATGAACAAAAACAAAAAATAATTATAGCTTATGAACCAATCTGGTCAATAGGAACAGGAATCATCCCTACCAATGATCAAATAAAAGAAATGTTTAAAACGATAAAACAAATTCTTCCTAACAATAAAGTGTTATATGGAGGAAGTGCTAACGAAGAAAATGTGGTGTTATTAAAGGAAATAGAAGAAATTGATGGCTATTTACTAGGTGGTTTAAGTCTAAAACCAGAAAAGTTAAAAATTTTTATAGAAAAACTAGAAAATTAGACAAATTAGACAGTTTCGACAAAACTTGTCTTTTTTTTCTCTATCATTTTTTGAAAAGGTAGTATATAATGAAAATACGTGCAGTACTGAGAGGAGAATAAATGAAAAAGACAAGAGTATTAGTAGTAGATGATAATAAGAGTTTAGTAGAAATGATAAAGGAATATTTTAAAGATAATTCTAACATCACAATATCACTAGAAGCTTATGATGGTACAGAGGGAATTCGCTTGATTGAAAAGAAACAAGAGGAGTATGATATTGTTCTATTAGACTTAATCATGCCAAACAAAGATGGAATTGCAGTACTGGAGTTTATGAAGAAGAAAGCAATTGACAAGAAAGTCATTGTCTTGACTTCATATAATACACAAGATATGATTCGAAAAGTATCGGAATTAGGAGTAAGTTACTTTATTTTGAAACCTTTCGAATTAGAAGATTTAGAGAAAAGAATTACTGAGGTTGCTGAAGGTGTTAAATTTGGTGGTAAAGAAATAGATGTATATCACAATAATTTACAAATTGCTATCACTAAAACATTACATGAATTAGGCGTACCTTCTCATATAAAAGGATATCAATATATTAGAGAAAGTATATCTCTAGTGTATGAAAGGCCAGAAATTGTTGGAGGAATAACAAAAGAGTTATATCCTGAAGTAGCAAAAAAGTTTGATACCACAGTTTCACGTGTAGAAAGAGCAATCAGACATGCAATAGAGGTTAGTTGGAACCGTGGGAATTGGCAATTGATGGAAGAAATATTCGGACATAGTGTTGATATCGATAAAGCGAAACCAACAAATTCAGAATTTATAATTACAGTTGCTGATAAATTAAGATTAGAATTCAGTAAGCCATTAGCAAACTAAGACGGAAAAACACTCCGTCTTTTTTTCTCCACATTGACATTTTATAAAAACAGAAGTATACTTATTTTATAAAATGTGTAAGGAGGATACAGATTATGGAACGAAAAATAGAAAAATTCCTGCAAAAGTGGCAAAAAGATATCATCAGAAAGCCCTTAATATTATATGGACCGAAACAAGTAGGAAAAAGTTATTCAGCATTACAATTTGGAAAAGAAAATTATAAAAATACAATTTATTTTAATACCAGCAACAACAAACCATTAGAAGAGTTATTTATAAAAGAAAAGTCAACAGAAAAATTGATTTTAAATCTCTCTTTATTATCAGGAGAAACAATATTACAAGAAGATTCCTTACTTATTTTTGACAATGTAAATAGTATAGAGATTGTAAAAGGATTAAAACTATTTGGAAGTGAACATAGTAAATATCATATCATTGCTATTACTTCTCGTAGAGAAAACTTAAATGAGTTTAAAGGAGAAGAGTTACAATTTAAAGGTATGAATGAAATGGACTTTGAAGAGTTTCTCTGGGCCAAAAATGAAAAAGCACTAGCAGAATTAATTAGAGAATCCTTTACTAAACACAAAACTTGTCCGTTTCATAAATTAGCACTAGAACTATTTCAAGAATATTTAATGACTGGTGGTCTACCAGAAGTAATTACAGCTAGTCTAGATGGTAAAAGTGAATATGAAATAGATATTATAAAACAAAAGGTTTTAGAAGTATACGAAAAAGAACTAATTAACAGTAAAAATTTAATTGATATACCTAGAGGATTAGAAGTAATTGAATCACTTCCAGAACAATTAAAAAAGGATAACAAAAAATTTCAATATGGAGTCATCGTTACAGGAAGACGTGCCAAAGAATATGAAAATACAATTAATTATTTAGTAAACAATCAAATTGTATATAGAAGTTATAAAATATCAACTGTAAAATCTCCTCTAAGTAGTTGTAGAGAAACAGACAGTTTTAAACTATATTTACCAGATGATGGATTATTATTCTCAATGTTACACACAAACTTAAAACAATTATTAAGTGATGAAAAAATAAAAGAGATATTATATGAAAATAGTATTGCTAAAACTTTAGCAGAGGCAGGATATGCTTTATATTATTATCAATCAGAAGGAAAAGCTGAAGTAAACTTCGTAATACAAAACAGAATGGGAAAAATAATACCAATTGAATTAATATCTAAAGCAGATTCAAAGGCTAAATCATTAGCCGTATTTATGAAGAAATTCACAGTAACAGAAGCATATCGTGTAACGGAAAATAATTTTGCAACCAAAAAAGATATCAGATATATACCAATATATGCTGTATTTTGCTTAAATAATAATATTATATAGGAGGAACAAAATGAAAAAACCAATTGTATTAACAATATTAGATGGATATGGATTAAGAGAGCAAACTCATGGAAATGCAGTAGCTCTAGCAAACAATCCAGTATTTAATGAACTATGGAATACTTATCCACATACACAATTAACTGCATCAGGACAATTAGTAGGCCTTCCTAAAGGACAAATGGGAAATAGTGAAGTAGGACACATGAACATTGGAGCCGGAAGAATTGTCTATCAACCATTAGAACTAATTAATAAATCAATCGAAGATAAAGAGTTCTTTCAAAATGAAACAATTAAGAGTGTAATGGATCATGTAAGAAAAAATGAGTCAAAACTACACTTAATGGGACTAATCAGTGACGGTGGAGTACACTCTCATATAAATCACTTATTAGCTTTACTTGATATGTGTAAAATGGAAGGTATTAAAAATGTTTATCTACATTTATTTACGGATGGACGAGATGTACCACCAAAGAGCGCTTATACCTATATTTCTAAAGTCGAAGAAAAATTAAAAGAAATAGGATTTGGAACAATCGCATCTATATCAGGTAGATATTATGCCATGGACCGTGATAATAATTATGATAGATTACTAAAAGCATATGATGTGATTGTAAACAATAAAGGAGAAATACAAACCTCTCCAAAAGAATATATTGAAAACAGTTATAAGGACGGAATAACAGATGAGTTTTTCTTACCAGCAAAATTTACACAATCAGGAAATGTCGAAGAAAATGATGGAATTATAGCCTTCAACTTCAGAAAAGATAGATTACGTGAATTATTTACCGCCATCACGAACCCTGCGGCAGTAGACATGGAAACAGTAATGTTCAATAACGTAAAAACAATTACAATGATGCCTGTTGTAGAAAGTGTAAAAGCACCTCATGCATTTAATGATCCTGAACTTACAAATATTTTAGGAGAATATATAGAAAAACAAAACTTATCACAACTAAGAATTGCTGAAACAGAAAAATATGCTCATGTTACGTTCTTCTTCGATGGTGGAAAAGAAGTAGATTATAAAAATGAAAAGAAAATACTAGTACCATCACCCAAAGTTGCAACTTATGATTTAAAACCAGAAATGAGTGCTGATGAAGTAACAGAAAAGTTACTTGCAGAACTACCACATACAGATTTAGTAATATTAAACTTTGCAAATGGTGATATGGTAGGACATACAGGTGTATTAGAAGCAGCTATCAAAGCCGTAGAAACAGTAGATAAAGATTTAAAATTAATATATGACAAAGTCATGGAATTAGGTGGAATATTAATCGTAACCGCAGACCATGGTAACTGTGAAGAAATGCTAGATGACGATAATAATGTAATCACATCTCATACGACGAATCCAGTACCATTTATTATCACTGAAAAAGGATTAAAACTACATGAAGGTAAACTAGGAGATATCGCTCCTACAATACTAGAGTTAATGAATTTAGAAAAACCAGTTGAAATGACTGGAGAAAGTTTAATAGAAAAATAAAAGCAATGCTTAAGGATTATATTTTCCTTGCATTGCTTTTTCTATGACAGACCGAAAAGCCTCCATATCAAAATCAAGTAATTGATCTAAACTAACATCTAACGTCTTAGAAATGAGCCAGACTGTAAAAGTAGAAAAATAATCATCTCCTTTTTCAGACTCTAAATCACGAATATATTCATGAGAAACACTAACAGCTTCCGCAAGTCGTGCTTGAGTCCAGCCTTTCTCTATCCTAGCTTCCCTAATATGCTCTATAACAATTTTTTTAAAAAATTTTTCGTATGTTTTTCGCTCATCTTTATCCATCATATTATCACCTAGAATTAGTATGCCCAAAAACAGAAAAACAATATGTAAACTAGAACTCTACAACAACCAATTTTGTTCGATTGCACTAAGAAAAAAAGTATTTTATAATACTTATAAAGGAATACTTTAAAACTAGATGAAGGTTTCATTCCTAGATATATCTTGAAAAAGGAGAATTTATTAATGAAGGAAAGAATAATTTTTCATATAGATGTAAATAATGCCTTTTTATCCTGGACTGCAGTTTTATTATTAAAGCAAGGCTATAAGAAGGATATTAGAAAAATACCATCTATCATTGCTGGATCAGAGTCTAATCGTCATGGAATAGTACTAGCAAAGTCTCCAGTAGCCAAAAAATTTGGAATAAAAACAGCAGAAACAATATATCAGGCCAAAAAGAAATGTCCAAGTATAGAAATCTATCCTCCCAATCACAGCTGGTATTATGAACAGTCAAAAAAACTTTTTGAATACCTATCACAATATTCTCCCTTATTAGAAAAATTTTCAATTGACGAGTGCTTCCTAGATATGACAGGTACTAATTATTTATATAAAGACTATTATCAATTAGCAGTAAAAATAAAAGAAGAAGTAAAAGAAAAATTTGGTTTCACAGTAAATATTGGAATAGGAAATAATAAATTATGTGCCAAAATGGCATCAGACTTTGAAAAACCAGATAAAGTACATACTTTATTAAAAAATGAAATAGAACAAAAACTATGGCCCTTAGACGTGGGAGATTTATTCATGGTTGGGAAAAGAACCAAAGAAGAGCTAAACAAGTTAGGAATTTATACTATAAAAGACCTAGCTTTTGCCAATGAAAAAGTATTAGAAAGGAAGTTTAAAAATCAAGCTAAATATCTAAAAGAAGCTTCCCGGGGAATAGACAATACCAAAGTAGAACCAAGAAGTAGTAAAACAACCAGTATCTCAACATCAGAAACTCTATCACATGATTATACAGATGAAGAAAAGATAAAAGATATATTATTTAGACAAACAGACGATGTCACAAGAGAATTAAGAAAACAAAAACAATATGCTAAAACTGTCGCAGTAATTTATAAAAATAAAGATTTTCAGGGCTACTCTGCACAAGCAAAACTACCTCATCTAACAAATAGTACCAAGGAAATATATAAATTAGTAATAGAAATTTTTAATAAGAGTTATAAAAAAGATCCTATAAGATTAATAGGAGTAAGATTAGCAGATTTATCCGAGACGAAAGAAAGGCAACTAACACTCTTTGAAGAAAATAATGAAGAAGAACAAAAGGAAGAAGAAATACAAAAAACGATAGATGATATTAATCAGAAATTTGGAAAATCAATTGTTGCACCTGCATCATTAAAAATTATTGGTGAGGCAAAATCAAAAAGAAATTTAAAATAGTAAAATAACGTGAATTTTTAAACTAAATGCAGTTTTAAAAAATAAAACTTAATTTACAAGACTTATTACTGGTTTAGAATAAGAAAACGGAAATAAGTCTTTTAATTTTGTTTAATATTAGCTAATATTATTTAAATTATTGCATGACAAAATTACGGAGGTTATTTCCGTTTTTCATACTAATTTCAGTTTTTTCAATATAACTAGAGTAATTGAATAGTCGTAAGATGTGTATATTTATAGATAACAAACAAAGATGAACTTTGTTTGTATTAAGTATTATATTCAATAAAATGTAAAAATCAAGGGTTTTATAAACTCATTTCATTCGCCCTTGATTTTTATATTTTATTAGACTACTATCAGACTTATTTCAGTTTTTTATTATAAAACGGAATTCCAAATAAAAATCTACGAAATAGTAAAATAAAGTAAATTTGATTGACGAACCATGTTTTGAAAGGTACAATGAAAATAGGGGAAGGAAATAGTAGTATGGAAGAGTTAAGAACGGTATATAGGAATGAAAAAAGTATAGAGAGGATGAATGAACTAATCAGTAATAAAATTGACGAAATATTGTCAGACAATCATCAAAATAAGTTTTTAGAAGGTATTGTCTACATGGGAAGAGATTTTTCTCAAATCGACTCTAGTAAACCAGAAGTAGAATTATTGTTTATTTATAATGATAAAAATTTTGATCCAGTCGAATTAACAAAGCCAGAAATCATGGAAATTTTATCACAGACTGGTATGAATATTAGCATAATGAATAAGCCAGACTGGTATTATAGCCTAGAAGGAAGATTTCAAGATAGAGGAGAACATCCCTGGGAATTTATTGTAAGACAGGGAACAATTATTTATGACAAAACTGGTAAAATAAAGGAATTACAAACAGACTTACAAAATGACTTAACTTTAGATAATTATACTTTATTTTTCTCAAATGACTCTTGTAAGTTTGAACCATCAATTGAATATATACCAAAACAGTATCGAAAAGTAAAAACATTAAATAGTACAAAAAAAGTTGCATCTGCAAGCTAAAAAATGACTGGGTTAATGATAAATTATAGAATAAGAAACAAAGAAGGGCAGGTTTGGATATGAAAACTTAAAAAAAAATACAAGTAAAACCATCAAAGATGGAAATATTGAATAATGTAATAGCACAAACAATTACAAATGAAATAAAACGAGATGAGTTTTATGAAGCATTAGAGGGAGTTGTTGCTACAGGAGCAGAATTTGGTGCAGTGCCTGGAATGGGAGTGAGATTACTGTTTTTATATAACAGGTATACTCCAAGACAAATTATGTCAACATATATAGAAAATGAAGCTATAGAAATGTATGTGCATACAGAAAGTGCAGGTTTATGGATTTTAGAGGATGAAAAAACAAGAACTACAATACGTGGAGACTATTCTTTTGAACAAGAAGTAAAGTATGGAACACTACTATATGATAGAAATGGGAATGTAGAAAAATTACGTGAGAGCTTATTAAAAGAAGGAACAGCAGATATTGATTTCTGTATAGGAATGTGCGAATTTGAGCCTCCGGTACAATATAAAAAGAGAGCAAAAATCTAAAAATTGTATTTTTGTTCTTTTTTTAGGCAAAAAAATACCAGAGAAAATGATTGTAAAAGCAGAAAAAATATAGTATAATAAGTGTGATAGAAGATAAATATAATTGGTATCGATAAATGTTTTCCATAGGAAATTACACACTTTTACTTATTTTCTAAATAGGGTGAAAATAGAATGGTTTAAAATAAATTATTCTTTTCTTTTGTAATACTGTATCCAAAATAATTTTGCTGATAATTTCAAGGTAAATATTGAAGCATTTTGAAGTTAGTTATTCCATTAATGATAGTATTTCACTCTAATCAAAGAAAATGTCAAATTAAATCAAATGTTAAAAATAAACTTTCTGGTTATACTAAGAATAATACTAGTAAAGTTAGTTTAAGGGTATAGTGATGATGAGATATCTATACAAAGCCTGAAGAAGGTACTGTCATTTGTGAAAAGTAGTATTTACAAATTATCAAATCTAGCAGAACTAATTCATATGAACTAGGTATCCTAGCTAGAGGAGTAATATGATTTATAAAAATAATTAGCAAAAGAGGTGATTGAAACGAAAAAAGGAATACTTAGGTTATTTCTCTTCTTTTCAATTCTATGTTTTGGAGTTTTGAATGTAGAAGCAGAATCTATTGATATATCAAAAACATCAAGTATAACTCTTGTTTATCAATATGAAAACGAAAAATTTTCTAATGTGAACGCATCACTTTATCAATTAGCAACATTTGATATAAATGGTCAATATAAATTTAATAATCTGTATGAAGATGTTACTTTTGACCCGGTTGGAATTACTTCTTCTGATTTAAATTTAAAAGCAACAGAAATAGAGAAATTTATTTCAGAAAATAATTTACAGCCTAATAATAAGCAGCAGATAAATCAAAATGGCATCGCTAATTTTAAAAACTTAATTCCTGGCATGTACCTAGTGCATATTGATAGTACTGAAGTAGGAAATTATCGATACAGTACTTCTCCCATGTTAGTTAGTATCCCAATTTTAGAAAACCAAACATATAAGTATGATATTGAAATGAATGTAAAGATTGAACGGAATGAATTAGAACAAGAAATTACTTCACCAAGCGATGCAGGAGAAGAAGGTAAAATTGACACTAATCCTAATACGCTAGACAATATTATGTTATACGTTTTGTTAATGATGGTTTCAGCTATAGTGATTTTAGGAGTAGTTTATGTTTTAAGAAACAAGGAAGGAGACAAAAATGAAAAAAAGAAATAAGGTATTTTTGATTATCCTGACTATAATTGCTTTTGTAGGAATCTTAAATGTTCATGCAGCAATTACAACGGGCAGCACAACAAGCAGTGATGGTATAAGTAAAATAATTACTGAAAAGGCTAACCTAACAGTTTCTGATATTGATGCTGGTGATCAACTAAGTGCCTATAAAATATTAGATGCATTTTACAATATAAACACTAATGTAATTTCATATGAGTTTACTAACGATTTTAAAGCATATTTAAATTCAATAAATAATAATCTTAGTATTGAAGATTATTTTAATTTAACTAGTGGTGATATAGAAAGCGGAGAGGTTACAACTAGTTCAAATTTAGATACACTTGCTAGCGGTTATGCTTCTTATATTAAATCACATAATGTAAAGGGTACTGCTATGAGTATATCAGGGACTACAGCATATCAGACTTTAGATGCTGGAGCTTACTTAGTTTTACCTACTAAAACATTAAGAGTTTACGCAGTTATGGTTGGTAATTTAGATTATACAGCTAATGGAAATGCGTGGGAAATTAATAATGAAAGTATTGTTGCTAAAGTAGAGGATGCCGGAATCACAAAAGCCATAGGTAATAAAGAGGCATCTTCTGGTTCTTATGGTATAGGAGATGTGGTTCCATATGTAATTAAAGCCACGGTACCACTTTATCCTACGAATGCTATAAACAAAACATATGTAATTACAGACACAATTTCTGAAGGATTAGATTTTGAAGCAGTTACAAGTATTAAGATTACGGATGGTATTACGGCTTTAACAAATAACAATGGTACATTTACAAATGATGGAAAAACTGTTGCGATTGCAAAAATTAGTGGAAAAACACTAACAATTACATTTATGGTAGACAATGTAACTTCTAATTTAATTAGAATTGAATATAAAGCCACTGTTAATAATAATGCTATTATTGGTGGAAATGGTAATGTAAACAAAGCTAGTTTAGAGTATTCTAATGATCCGTATGGTACTGGTACTCATAATACTGCTACTGATGCTGGTGGTGAAGGTGATAAAGAAGTTCCAATTTATATATATGGTATCCAAATATTTAAACATGCAGCACAAGGTAATACTCCATTAGAAGGAGCAACCTTTGAAATTTATAGCGATATTTCTATGACTTCTGATAACTTAGTGGATACTGTTACAACGGCTACTGATGGATATGTCAAAACTAAAGGTTTAGCTTCAGGTACATATTATATAAAAGAAACCTCAGCACCTACTGGATATCAGTTATTAATGGATCCCATTACGGTTACAATCGGACCAAATCAGGCAAGTGGAAATCAACTTCAAGATACTAATAATGATGGTTATTATGAACTGGACATTGCTAATGCAGCTGTTGGTTTATTACCGGTTACTGGTGGTGCTGGTACAATTATCCTTACAATAATAGGGTTAGCAATTATTGTTGGAGCTTTCTATTTCTTCTTTATTTACCGCAGAAAAAAAGAAGAATCATCCACCAAAAAAAATAATTAGCCATGAAGAAAAAATTAAAAGAAAAGTTAAGTTTTTTAATATTTGTCATCATGATTATTCTAGGAATAGCAATTATCCTATATCCTGTAATTAGTAATCACTTAAGTAAAATTAATTATCAAGAGATTATTGATAATTATGATTTTAAGGTAGCAAAACAGAAAAACTCTTATAATGAACAATTAGTTAATGAAGCAAGAAAATATAATAGTTCTCTTACATCACTTAATATTACAGATGTATTTCAAAATCAGATTGGACAATCTTCTAGTGAGTATTTTTCTGTTTTGAATGTTGATAACAATGGAATGATGGGATATATCTCGATACCAAAGATAGATATTAAAATTCCAATTTATCATGGAACTAGTTCGGATATATTACAAAAAGGAGTAGGTCATTTAGAAGGTAGTTCTATACCAATAGGAGGAGAAAATACACACGCTGTTCTATCTGCTCATAGAGGATTACCATCGTCACGATTATTTACAGATTTAGATCAGCTAAAAGTAGGAGACACTTTCTATATTCATATTTTAGATGAAGTTTTAGCCTATCGTGTTAATCAAGTGTTGGTAGTAGAACCATCAGATATCGATTTTTTACAGATAGTAAAGGGAAAGGATTATGTAACACTAGTTACCTGTACTCCATATGCTATTAATACCCATAGATTGCTAGTTCGTGGAGAAAGAATAGAATATAGTGCTCAAGAGGAAGAAAGTATTGCCATTAATAAAAAAATGTCAATTGCAGATATTGTGTTATATACATGTTTGATATTTGCTGTTTTATTAATCATCGGCTCAATCATTTCTATCACTCATTATCAAAAAAGAAAGGTAATAGACAAAAATATTAAATAAAGAAGTTTCTAATATAGAAGGTATTGAACATTTACAAATGATTTTTATCAATAAAATGATTACTATGGAAAAAAGTAAAATAGCAATTGTTAAAATTGATTTAGTACTTTTCCATAGTTTTTATTCATAGTAAGAATAATTAAATTTATAAAAAAGTAATAAATTCGAAGAATAAATAGTAAATAATTAAAAAAAATAGTAAGGATACTAATAATATAGGTTTTTACTAAAAAATTACTATAATTTACTAAATTAAGAATTCTCAGATAATTTGAATCAATAACTACATACTAGTTGTGAATTTATGATTTTATATTCCGTAGAACTGAACGCTAGCCGTTTGGGTACAACAAGTAGAACTAATAGAGTCGTTTATTACATAAGTAAAAATATATTAATTAAACGATTTAAAAATATTATCTTTGGAGGATTTACATACATAATTAATTATTAAAAAATAAGATTTGTTGTAAAAGTATCAAAGTTAGTGTATATTAACAATAGAGATAATAGAAAAGGCCGCTAATTTAGAAGATTTATATTCACAATGTCATAGTATCGTAAAGGAGGAATGAATAATGTTTAGGATAAAAAAGAAATGGATTATATCATTTCTTTTATGCATGTTAGTAATTCTTTGCTTTAATATATCCTATGCAGGAGTGAGCTCTGAATATAAATATGAAGATGAGGATATTATTATTACTGCACATACTGATGGCGCAGACATTATCCCTGAAGATGCAGAGTTATCTATTACTCCCCTTACAAAAGTGGAGATTACTAATGACATGAACGAGGAGGAAATACTTCAAGCAAAAAAAATAAATGAGCAATACGATTTGATTGAAAAGCAGTTACTTGATGATGCTAAAAAAACTTCTAGTCATGTGGAAGGGTTTTTAGCTTATGATATTAGTTTTTTGATAGATGGTAAAGAAGTTGAACCAAGTGAATACATAAAAGTGGTTATGGATTTCAAAGAATCTACAATTCCTGCAGAAGTATCAAACGATGCTAATGTCACGTTAAAACATTTAAAAGAAGTTAAAAGTGGAACAGATGAAATTGTAGTAGAAGATATGTCTTTGAAGGCAAAAGTTGAGACTACGGAAAACGCAGAAGTAGAAAAAATAGAATTTACATCAAACAGTTTTTCTGCATATACTGTTGTGTGGACTAGCACTGGTGAAGAAGATGGTGATTACCCAATTCATTTGACTTCACATTATGGATATTTGGATGAAAATAATAATTTTATAGAGATTAGCGATGAATATAAAGGAGCTAAATTACCAGATAGATGGCAAGATGGATATAACAATCAATATGATGGTGGAGATTATTATTTAAATGAGTATGCAGAGGATATAGAAAAACCTGACAATAATGGTGTTTATAAGTATCAAACCAGTTATCTTACGCGTGGTGAAAATGCACCTTTTTCTTTAGATAACAAAACTAGTCGAATCAGTGTGAATGATGTTAATAATAATAAAGCAGACTATTATTTTTACGGATATTACAATAACAAGTATTATGAATTAGGTGATAGCTTATCACAAAATGATATTAATTATATTGATATTTATTTTGTATATAAATATTATGAAAAAAATCTAAATTCTATAAACACATTAGATAATAGTGAATACGGAATCACTATGACAATGACTGATTTAGAAAAAAGTGATCAAGAAGAAATATTGGGAGCAGGGGGACTTGTAAGCAGTGTTAATGGAATTGGTTACTTTAATGTCGAGCAAGGAATTTTAAATAGAACCTTAGATGAAAGGGGATATCCTACCCTTTCTGGTGAGGGTGGACGTGGTAGAGTAGAGGGTGATAGTCTAGAACCATTATTTAATAATAATGATACAGTGAATGTTAATCATCTTCTTTTAGAATCTACATATAATGATACTGGCTATTTCGAGTATAGTAGTTTCGAAAATTATGCTTATTTAAAAAGTGACAATAATTTCATTGTCTATGACGCTCTTGGCACACCGTACCATATCAACCCAAATTACAGCTTTTATCGAGGTAATTTTATGCCATATGATAATATTGTGGATGGTGTATTTTCTCCTTATACCAATTTATATGACGAAAATGGAGAACCATTAGAAGAAGACGACGAACGTTATAATGAACCTTTATATTTAGCTGGTGGAGGAGAAAACGTTAATTATAATTTTGCAGTCACACTAAATATAGATTTTTTTCAGCCTGAAGATGGTGTTTCAGTATATAAAGATACTCGCTCTGATATGATTTATGAATTTAATGGTGATGATGATTTCTGGATATTCATAGATGACGTTCTAATTTTGGATAGTGGTGGCATCCATGATGCTCATTCTGGTTATATTAATTTTGCGACTGGTAAGGTGTATGTTGAACTTGGAACTGATAGTAATGGTAAAATCCCACCTTATGAATCAACTATAAAAGATTTGTTTTGGGAAGCTAAAATATTTCCTGATGGTACTGCTTGGACAGACTATGATGATGAAAGAGCTAATAATTTTTTTAAAGATGATACCTTTACTGACTATACTCGTCACACTATGAAAATGTTTTATATGGAACGAGGTGGAGGCGCATCTGATTTTCATATTAGATTTAATCTGTTACCAATTCCAAGTGAAACTATTATGATTAAGAAAGAATTGGACAATGCCAATAAGGAAATATACGCCAATGAAGATTTTTCTTTTGAATTATATGTAGAAGAAAAAGAACCAGATTCAAGTGATGAAATGCCAGTATATACAGGTAATTATATCAAGGTTACTGAAAGTAACTTGAATACCCTGGGACTTACTACAGAATTGAAAGGAAACAATACTTATACTGGTGATAGTTTACGATGGTCGGAAGATGGACAAAAATTCTATTTAAAACCGGAACAAGCTGTTATGGTCAGTGGCTTAAAAATGAATCAACAATATTATATAAAAGAAGTAGATATTGATAAAAATCGATTTGATCAAACTAATATCAATGCTGAGAAGGCAACAGATAGTAATGAAAGTGATAGTGTTGATTCTACAAACTCTACCACAACTGCAACTTCATCTAAAGAAACAGTATATCAACGCCCTATTATCGTTTTTACTAATAGATGTAGTGAAGGAAATAGTAATGAATTGAGAATCTATAAAAAAATGCAATCTGGTCAATCATCTAATGATTCGTTTTCGTTTTTAATCCAGCTGGAAGGAGCAGATGGCATATTACAAAATTATGAAGGGTCATATTATTTGATTCGAAATGGAGAATATTATTACTATAATGACGATGGCACTTTAGTTTCTAATGGAACTGATAAAAAGGCTTGTGGAAAGTTAGCAGATAATGGTCAAATTTCTGATGTTTTAGTAGGTGATACTATAGTGATTACTCAACTGTTATCTGGAACGGACTTTAAGGTCGTAGAGCTAGAGTATAATATGGAAAATAATGAAGGAATTTATGCAAGCCCTACTTATAAAATAAAAGATGATTCTGCTTTAAATGTTTCCTATAATGAAGGTGCCAGTGGTACAATTTTGTTTGACACAGACGCTAAGGTAGTTATTACTAATTCTTATAAGCAAAATATTCATATTGTCAAAGAATGGACGGGAGTTGATAAGAATCCGGGTGTTAATATTTATGTAGGATTATATCAAAACAATAACCCTGTTGCAGAACAAACGGTTGTGTTAAATTCTTCAAATAATTGGAGTGGTTTATTTAATGAAGTGATTGGCAGTGGATATTCAGTGAAAGAATTACGCCCGGCAAATCCTGGCGAAACAGGAGAATTTGTAATAAATGATATAGAATATATCGGAATAGATGAAGGAAATTCTATTACAATTAATGATATTTCATATACTCTTAATTATAGTGACTTAGAACAAGATACAAAAAATCCTAATCAATTTTATGCATCTATTAATAATATTCAAAACTGGCAAATTGTGAAACGAAGTAGCAAAGATCATTTGTTATTATCAAACGCTACATTTGATTTACTTGACAAAGAAAATAGCAAGGTTGTTTTAACTGGAATATCTAATAATAATGGCATTATAAACTGGAAAGATACAGAAAACAATTCTGTTAAAGTAATTCCAGATGGTGAATATTACTTAGTGGAAACAAGCGCACCCTTAGGATATTTAATTGGCGATAAATGGGAAATTACTATTACAAATGGATTTCCTAGTATACTAATAGGAACTCAAGGAAACAATTTAAGTTTAGATAAAGTAACTATTGATGGTGTTACATTTTATCAACAAGATGGTATTTTAACATTATATTATGATAATCAAAAGATTCCTAATCTACCTTTTACTGGTGGGACGGGCATATACTGGTACATACTAAGCGGGTTTTTATTAGTATTGATAGGTGGAAGTGTTGTAATATATAAAAAAATAAATAGTTAATAAGGTTTAAGAAAAGAAGTAAAATTTTAATTAAAAATATTTATAAAATATTAAACAATGGTATAATTTTCATAAGGTCAAAATCAAAAACCGCTTTTATCAACTTCTGAAGAAACTGCAGTTAGTCAAGTTTCATTCGAGGCATATTACCATTTATACAAAGAAGAAGCAGACCGATATAATGAAACTGGTGTTCTTAGAGGCGTTAGTATTTTTGATGTAGTAAAAATGGAAGCCGCTATAATGAAGAAATGAAAGCAAGAGAAGAACATAGGGAAATGTTGATAGAACAAAGAGTAACTATGTTACCAGAGTCATTTAAATCTTATATTTGTATGGCACATCCAAAAGAAAAAATCTAAAATAAGGAAAAGCAAAATAATTTTTGCTTTTTTTGCTATATTGCTATAAAAAAATAAAAATTTCTACAAAAAAACACTTGCATTTGTTGATTTTACTTGTTATAATTAATTACGTGTGACTGCTTAGATGTGCGAGGTTGTCGATACACCAGGTTAAGTTGTTAATTTGGTATCGGGTTATTTGCACGGAGCAAGTCTATACTAGATATAGGCGAAGGGAGGATTTTTAATGTCAACATCAAAAGTTCGTATAAGATTAAAATCATATGATCACAGAATTCTTGATAATGCAGTAACTAAAATTGTGGAAACAATTAAAAGATCAGGTGGAGAAATCTCAGGCCCAGTACCATTACCAACTGAAATTGAAAAATTTACAATTTTAAGAGCTGTTCACAAAGATAAGGATTCACGTGAACAATTCGAAATGCGTACACATAAGAGACTTATTGATATCAAAAATCCTAGCAAGGAAACTATTGATGCGTTAGCTCATTTAGATTTACCTAGCGGGGTTGATATTGAAATCAAAACAAAATAATAGGAGGAAACAATAATGAAAGGAATCTTAGGTAAAAAAGTTGGAATGACTCAAGTGTTCACTAAGAACGGTAAGTTAATTCCAGTTACTGTAATTGAAGTTGAACCAAACGTTGTAACTCAAATCAAAACAGTAGCAAAAGATGGATATGATGCAATTCAAATTGCAACAGAAACTATCAGAGAAAAATTATCAAACAAACCAGCAATCGGTCATACTAAGAAAGCTGGAACAGAACCTAAGCGCTTCTTAAGAGAAATTAGAGGAGTAAATGTAGAAGACTATACATTAGGACAAGTAATCAATGTTGATATCTTCGAAGAAGGAGAAATGGTTGACGTAAGCGGAATCAGCAAAGGTAAAGGATTCCAAGGTGTTATCAAACGTCATAACCAAAGCCGTGGACCAATGGGACATGGTTCTCAATACCATAGAGGTGTAGGTTCACTAGGTACTATGCTACCAATGCACGTTTTAAAAGGTAAGAAAATGCCTGGACAAATGGGTAATGTAGCAAGAACTGTTCAAAATCTTGAAATAATTTCAGTAGATACTGAAAACAATGTAATCTTAGTTAAAGGTAATGTTCCAGGTCCAAAGAAATCATTAGTTATGATTCGTACTGCAGTTAAAAAACCAAATGTGAAAAAAGAAGCAGCTGACTTAGTTTCATACGAAGTAAAAGAAGTAGAAGCTAAAGAAGAAGCAACAACACCTGCAGAAGAAACAGCAGAATAAAATCATCACAGGAACAAATAAAAAATGAATATAAATATAATAATGAAATGTGATGAAAGGAGGAATCGTAAATGAAAAAAGTAGAACTTTTAAATCTTAAAGGTGAAAAAGTAAAGGACATTAACTTAAATGAAAACGTATTTGGAATCGAACCAAATAAAAACGTTTTATATGATGCAATCATTTTAGCAAGAGCATCATTAAGACAAGGAACACATAGTACTAAGAATAGATCAGAAGTAAGTGGTGGCGGAAGAAAGCCATGGAGACAAAAAGGAACTGGACGTGCTCGTCAAGGTTCTATCAGAGCTGTACAATGGGTAGGTGGAGGAAGATATGGAACTCCAGTACCAAGAGATTACAGCAAGAAACAAAATCGTAAAGAAAGAAGACTTGCTATCAAGTCAGCTTTAGCTGAAAAAGCAGAAGAAAAAGCAATCATGGTTTTAGAAAACTTAAATTTAACAACACCAAAGACTAAAGATATGAAAGCTTTATTAGAAACATTAAAAATTGCTGATAAAAAAGTATTATTAGTAGTAAAAGAATTTGATGATAATATGATTTTAGCATCAAGAAACTTACAAAACGTAGTATTAATTTCAGCAGACGAAATCAATGTATTAGATGTTGTAGGTACTGATGTATTAGTATTTACACAAGATGCATTAAATGCTGTAGAGGAGGTGCTTAAATAATGAAAGACACTAAATATCTAGAAATCATCAAGGCACCAGTTATTACTGAAAAATCAATGGCAGACAAAGAAAATGGAAAATATACATTCAAAGTTGATCCAAGAGCTAACAAAATTGAAATCAAAAATGCAATTGAAAAAATCTTCAATGTTAAGGTTACATCAATTAGAACAATCAATGTAAAACCTAAAAAAAGAAGAGTTGGTCGTTATACAGGATTAACGAATCGTACAAAGAAAGCAATTGTTACTTTAGCTGAAGGACAAACAATTGATCTTGGTTAGAAGGAGGAAATAAATTATGGCTATCAAAACATATAAACCTACTACACCAGGTCGTAGAAAAATGAGTACATTAGTGAATGAAGATATCACAACAAGTACTCCAGAAAAATCTCTATTAACTACTATTAAGAAAAATAGTGGACGTAACAATCAAGGTAAGATAACAGTTCGTCATCAAGGTGGCGGAGTAAAAAGAAAATATCGTATCATTGATTTCAAAAGAAACAAATTAGAGATACCTGGAACAGTAGCAAGTATCGAATACGATCCAAATAGAACAGCAAACATCGCATTAATCAATTATGCAGATGGTGAGAAAAGATATATCATTGCTCCAAAAGGATTACAAGTAGGAATGAAAATTGAAGCTGGAGCAAATGCTGATATTAAAGTTGGTAACGCATTACCAATCATGAATATCCCAGTAGGTACAATGATTCATAATATTGAATTACGTCCTGGTAAAGGTGGAGAACTAGCAAGATCTGCTGGTACTTCAGCACAAATCCTTGGACGTGAAGGAAAATATGTAATGGTTCGTCTATCTTCTGGTGAACAAAGAAAAGTTTTAGGAACATGTATGGCAACAGTTGGTGAAGTTGGAAATGAAGATTCATCACTTGTTAGATTAGGTAAAGCAGGACGTAAACGTCATATGGGAATAAGACCAACAGTTCGTGGTTCTGTTATGAACCCTAACGACCATCCACATGGTGGTGGTGAAGGACGTGCTCCAGTAGGACGTAAAGCACCAATGACTCCATGGGGTAAACCTGCACTTGGATTAAAGACACGTAAGAAAAAACAATCTGACAAGTTCATCGTACGTCGTCGTAATAGTAAATAGGAAAGGATGATTAAATAATGGCAAGAAGTTTAAAAAAAGGACCTTATGTATTTCAAAGATTATTAAAAAAGGTTCAAGAATTAAATAAGTCTGGTAAAAAAGAAGTCATTAAAACATGGTCACGCCGTTCCACAATTTATCCTGATTTTATAGGACATACATTTGCAGTTCACAATGGTAAAGAATTTATACCAGTATATGTTACTGAAGATATGGTTGGACATAAATTAGGTGAATTTGCATTAACTCGTAAATTCGGTGGACATGGTTCAGACAAAAAATAATTGAAAAATGACTAGGAGGGAAAGAAATGGAAGCAAGAGCAATTGCTAAAGGCCTTAGAGTATCACCTATCAGAGCTCGATTAACAATCGATATGATTCGTGGTAAAAGTGTACAAGAAGCAGCTAACATCTTAGCTAACACAACTAATAAGTCAGCAAGACTTATCAAAAAAGTTCTAGATTCTGCTATTGCTAACGCTGTTAACAATAACAATGCTGATGCTGCTACACTTTATGTAAAAGAAGCAAGAGTAGATGCTGGTCCTGTTATGAAACGTCACTTTTTTGATTCACGTTCTCACATAGGACATAGAGATCATAGAACTAGTCACATTATTATCGTAGTGGCTACAAAAAACTAATAAGGAGGTTAAAACATGGGACAAAAAGTTAATCCAAACGGGTTAAGACTTGGCATCAACAAAGATTGGGAAGCAAAATGGTATGCAAATAAAAAAGACTTTTCTAAAGTGTTAGCAAAAGATATTGAAATCCGTAAATATTTAGAAAAGAACTTAAAGAATGCTGGAATTGCAAAAGTTGAAATCGAAAGAAATGCTAAAAGATGTGAAGTTGTAATCCATACTTCTAAACCAGGAGTTATGATTGGCCGTGGTGGAGAAGAAATTGAAAAATTAAAGAAACAACTATCAAAGATTGCTGATGAAAATGTACAAATCTCAATCGTTGATATTAAAAAAGCAGACATGAACGCTCAATTAGTTGCTGATTCAATTGCTAATCAAATTACTAATAGAGCATCATTCCGTATGGCTCAAAAACGTGCAATTAGAAATGCTATGAAAGCAGGAGCTAAAGGAATTAAAACATCAGTATCTGGACGTTTAGGTGGTGCTGATATGGCACGTAGCGAAGGATACACAGAAGGAACTATTCCTCTACATACATTAAGAGCAGATGTTGATTATGCAACAAGTGAAGCTGATACAACATTTGGTAAAATTGGTGTAAAGGTATGGATCTATAAAGGAGAAATCCTAAACAAGAAATCTAAGGGAGGTAATTAATATGTTAATACCGTCAAGAACTAAATATCGTCGTGTTCATAGATTACCTTACGAAGGAAGATCACGTGGAAATAGAACATTAAGTTTCGGAGAATATGGTCTTCAAGCAAAAGAAGGAGCTTGGATTACTGCAAATCAAATCGAAGCTGCTCGTATTGCTATGACTCGTTACATGAAACGTGGTGGTAAAGTTTGGATCAACGTATTCCCTCATATGCCACTTACTAGAAAACCAATTGGTACAAGACAAGGTAAAGGTAAAGGTAACGTTGAAGGCTGGGTTGCTGTTGTAAAAGAAGGAAAAATCCTTTTTGAGATTTCAGGAGTTACTGAAGAAGTAGCACGTGAGGCATTACGTTTAGCATCTCACAAACTACCAATAGCAACAAAATTTGTAATGAAAGAAAATGGTGGTGAAAATAATGAAGGTTAAAGAGATTAGAGAATTAACAACTGAAGAAATTAATACAAAGTTATTCGAAGCAAAACAAGAACTATTTAACTTACGTTTCCAACAAGCGACTGGAAACCTTGAAAAACCTTCTAGAATTAGAGATTTAAGACACACCGTTGCAAGAATGAAAACAGTTCTAAAAGAACGTGAAAGTAACGAATAGGAGGTTGTATAATGGAAAAGAAAATTGAAAGAGAATTAGTTGGAAAAGTAGTTAGCGCAACTAATGATAAGACAATAAGCGTTTTAGTTGAAACTCATAAAAACCATCCGTTATATCACAAAAGAGTAAAAAGCTCTAAGAAATATAGTGTACATGATGAAAAAAATATCGCTAAAGTTGGAGACACAGTACGTATTGCAGAAACAAGACCTATGTCAAAAACAAAACACTTCTATTTAAAAGAAGTAGTAAAAGAAGCAGTTATTATTTAACGCTTAGATGATTGGAAAGAAGGAGGAATAATCTATGTTACAACAAGAAAGCCGCTTAAAAGTTGCAGACAACACTGGTGCACGTGAATTATTAGTAATTCGTGTACTTGGCGGAAGCAAAGTAAAAACAGGTAACATTGGTGATGTAGTAGTAGGAACAGTAAAAAATGCCATTCCTAATTCATCATTACCAAAAGGAAAAGTTGTAAAAGCAGTTATCGTTCGTAGTCGTCAAGGCGTTCGTCGTGAAGATGGAAGTTATATTAAGTTCGATGACAATGCTTGTGTTATCATTCGTGATGACAAGAGTCCAGTAGGTACTCGTATTTTTGGACCAGTCGCAAGAGAACTTCGTGATAAAGACTACATGAAAATTGTTTCTTTAGCAAAAGAAGTACTATAATGAGGAGGATAAATTATGAACTTTAAAGTAGGAGATAAAGTTGTAGTTATCGCTGGTTCTGATAAAGGTAAAGAAGGAAAAATTATTAAAACATTAAGAAGCGAAAACAAAGTTGTAGTTGAAGGTGTAAACGTAGTTAAGAAACATCAAAAACCTACAGCTAATGAATCTGGTGGAATTATTGAAGTAGAAAAACCAATTCATGCATCAAATGTTATGATCGTTGATCCTAAGACAAAAAAAGGAACTAGAATCGGACATACAACAGATACAAAAACAGGTAAAAAAATAAGAATTACAAAAAAATCAAACGAGAAGCTTGATTAGTTGGAAGGAGGGTAACTATGAACCGCCTAAAAGAGAAATACTTAAATGAAGTTGTTCCAAGTTTAAAAGAAAAATATAATTATAAATCAATTATGGAAGTTCCAAAGTTAGAAAAGATTGTTATTAATATCGGTGTAGGTGATGCTACATCTAACTCAAAACTAATTGATGCAGCAGTGAATGATTTAGCAAAAATCTCTGGACAAAAACCAGTAGTAACACGTGCTAAAAAATCAATTGCTGGATTCAAACTAAGAGAAGGACATGCAATTGGATGTAAAGTTACATTACGTGGAGAAAACATGTATAACTTTATGGATAAACTAATTGCAATCGCACTACCAAGTGTAAGAGACTTCCGTGGAGTTAGTCCAAAAGCATTTGATGGTAGAGGAAACTATACATTAGGAATTAAAGAACAATTAATCTTTTCAGAAATTGATTATGATGATGTTGTAAAAGTACGTGGTATGGATATCGTATTTGTAACAACAGCAAAAACTAATGAAGAATCATTCGATTTATTAAATGGACTTGGAATTCCTTTTAGAAAGTAAAATGGGAGGAATATTATGGCAAAGAAAAGTATGATAGTAAAAGCTAATAGACCACAGAAGTATAAAGTACGTGAATACACTAGATGTGCTCGTTGTGGTAGACCTCACGCAGTTATGAGTAAATTCGGAATCTGCCGTATTTGCTTCCGTGAATTAGCTTATAAAGGACAAATACCAGGACTTAAGAAATCAAGTTGGTAATTGGAAAGGAGGATATAAAATGGCAGTAGTAACAGATACAATTGCAGATATGTTAACTCGTATTCGTAATGCAAATCAAATGCGTTATGAAGAAGTTGAAGTTCCTGCATCTAAAATGAAAGAAGAAATCGCAAGAATTTTAAAAGATGAAGGATTTATTAAAGATTATAAAGTTGTAAAAGAAGATGCTCAAGGAAAAATTCTTTTAACTTTAAAATATAACAAGAAAGAAAGAGTTATAACAGGGCTAAAGAGAATTTCTAAACCAGGACTTCGTGTATATGTAAACAGTAACGAAATTCCAAGAGTATTAAATGGATTAGGAATCGCTATCCTTTCTACATCTAAAGGAATTATGACTGATAAAGAAGCACGTAAAGAAAATATAGGTGGGGAAGTTCTAGCTTATATTTGGTAATAAAGAAAATATAAGGAGGTGTCAAGATGAGCCGTATAGGAAATCGTACAATTATTGTTCCTGAAGGAGTTACAGTAAAAGAAGAAAATAATACAGTAACAGTAACTGGACCAAAAGGAACTCTATCTCAAGTAATGCTAAAAGATATTACTATGAAACAAGATGATAATAAAATTACTTTAGAACGTAAAAATGAAAATGCAAAAGCAATGCACGGTACAATGAACGCTTTAATCCACAACATGATCGAAGGTGTTACTAAAGGTTTTGAAAAAGGACTAGAAATCATTGGTGTTGGATATCGTTTCAATGTTCAAGGTAAAAAATTAGTAATTAATGCTGGTTATTCTCATCCAGTAGAGATGGAAATACCAGAAGGATTAACAGTAGAAGCTAACGGAAATACTGAAATTACTATCAAAGGTATTGATAAAGTATTAGTTGGAGAATTTGCTGCTAATGTTAGAAAAGTAAGACCACCTGAACCATATAAAGGTAAAGGTATTCGTTATAAAGATGAACATGTTCGTCGTAAAGAAGGAAAGAAAGCTGCTTAGTAAGTAGGAAAGGAGAAATCAAATTATGATAAAGAAACAATCTCGTAATAGTATGCGTGAAGTTCGTCATGAAAGAATTCGTAAAAATTTGATGGGAACAAGCGCAGTACCTAGATTATGCGTATTCCGTTCTAACACTGGAATTTATGCACAAATTATCGATGATGAAACTAGAACTACTCTTGTATCTGCTTCCTCATTAGACAAAGATTTAAATATCAAAAATGGAAGTAATGTTGAAGCAGCTAAAGTTGTTGGTAAGGCAATTGCCGAAAAAGCAACAAAAGCAAAAATTACAAAAGTGGTATTTGATAGAGGAGGATACCTTTATCATGGACGTGTAAAAGCATTAGCTGATGCTGCACGTGAAAATGGATTAGAATTCTAATAGGAGGGTATTATGCAAAGAAAGACAGGCGAACCTAGAGAAAAGTTGTTTGAAGAATTAGTAATCGACGTTAAAAGCGTAGTAAAAGTTACTAAAGGTGGACGTCGTAGAAGATATTCAGCAACTGTTGTCGTAGGTGATCGTAAAGGTAAAGTTGGATTAGGTATTGGAAAAGCAAACGAAGTACCTGATGCAATAAAGAAAGCAATTCAAGATGCAAACAAGAAAATGATCACAATACCTCTAATTGAAGGAAGAACAGTAGCTCATGAAATGATAGGAACAAGTGGTGCTGCTAGAGTAATTATTAAACCTGCTCCAGCTGGTACTGGTATCATTGCTGGTGGATCTGTTCGTGCTATCTTAGAATTAGCAGGAATTCGTGATGTTGTCTCTAAATCACTAGGAGCAAGAACTAAAATCAATACTGCAACTGCTGCATTAAATGCATTAAAATCAATGAAAACAGTTGAGCAAGTAGCAGCACTTCGCGGTAAAACAGTAGAGGAGATATTAGGATAATGAAATTACATGAATTAGAAAAAAATATCGGTGCTACTCATGCAAGAAAACGTGTAGGACGCGGTCCAGGTAGTGGTCTTGGTAAAACAAGTGGACGCGGACAAAAAGGACAAAAAGCACGTAGTGGTGGTAGTATCAATCCAGTATTTGAAGGTGGACAATTACCATTATATAGAAGACTTCCAAAAAGAGGTTTCAAAAATGCATTATTTAAGACAACTTATGCAACAATCAATGTAGAAGATTTAAATGTATTTGAAGATGGTACTGTAGTAACACCTGCATTACTAAAGGATAAAGGAATTATTAAAAAAGGTTTAGATGGACTAAAAGTTTTAGGAAATGGAAAATTAGAGCGTAAGCTTACAATTCAAGCAAATAAATTCTCAAAAACTGCTCTAGAAAAGATCAAAGAATCAGGAAGTAAAGCTGAGGTGATCTAGTATGTTTAAAACTATGAAGCAATTATTTACCTCAACGAATAAAGATTTACGTCATCGTATTTACTTTACTCTTGCGGCATTAATGATCTTCATACTAGGTATTTCAATACGTGTTCCTGGAACAGAAGACTTAACGAGTAGTTTAGGATTCTTAGAATTAATCAACACACTTGGTGGTGGAGCACTAAAAAACTTCTCAATCTTTGCATTAGGTGTTATGCCATATATTACGGCATCAATCATCATGCAATTATTACAAATGGATATTATTCCATATTTTACAGAGCTAAAGAACCAAGGTGCAACAGGAAGACGTAAATTAAATCAAATTACTAGATATGTAGGTATAATCTTTGCTTTTATTGAAGGATATGCATTCTCATTCGCCTTTATTGGTAAATCAGGAGATGTTGTAGAATATCTTTATATAGCAACAGTTTTAACAGCTGGTACCGCATTCTTACTTTGGTTAGGTGATCAAATAACACAAAAGGGAATAGGAAATGGAATCAGCCTAATTATCATGGCTGGTATCATTGCAACATTACCTCAAATGTTTATTGATGCCTTTACTGGATTGATTGCTTTTGATGGTACAGCACAAGTAATTACTTTAGGAATTATTAAGTTTATTCTATTTGTAATAGTATACTTTGCAATAGTCATCGGCATGATTTTTGTTCAAGAATCTGAACGAAGAATACCAATTCAATACGCCAATAAATCAACAAGTGCATATGGTGCTTCAGCTCAAAGTTTTATGCCAATCAAAATTAACACAGCTGGTGTTGTTCCAGTTATATTTGCATCAAGCTTACTTGCAATTCCTGGAATTTTAGCACAAGTAATTAAAAATGAAACATTTACTTTAGTTGTAGAAAAATATTTAACGTATACAACTCCGGTAGGATTCTTAATCTATGTAATCTTAATTTTCTTCTTTGCATATTTCTATACATTTATTCAAGTAAAACCAGAAGAGTTTGCAAAGAACTTACAAGAAAATGGAGGATATATTCCTGGAATCAGACCTGGAGAAGATACCAAAAAACATGTAAGCAAAATATTATCAAGACTTACTATCCTGGGAGCAACCTTCCTAGTAGTAATTGCAGGATTACCAATTCTATTTTCTAAATTGACAAGCTTACCTACAAGTGTATCCATTGGTGGTACAGGACTATTAATCGTCGTAGGTGTAGCACTTGAAACTTATAAACAATTGGAAGGAAGTATTTTAACCAGAAGTTATAAGAGAGGATATAGTAGAAGGTAAAAATGAAAAATATTATGTTTATAGCACCACCTGCTGCTGGAAAAGGAACACAAGCGGAGCTAGTAGTTGCGAAATATCATATTCCCCATATCTCTACTGGTGATATCTTAAGAGAAATCGCTAAAGAAGATAGTGAAGTAGGAAATTATGTTGCAGAAACACTAGCAAGTGGTAAATTAGTAAAAGATGAAATTACATATCAACTAATTGAAAAAAGACTAGGACAGAAAGACTGTAAAAATGGTTACATTATTGACGGATTTCCAAGAAGTCTAGAGCAAGCAGTTGAATATGATAACATCCTAAAGAAATTAGGATATGAAGTAGGAAATGTAATTTCAATTGTAATCGATGAAAAAACATTAGAAAGAAGAATAACAGGCAGAAGAGTATGTGAGGACTGTCATGCAGTCTATAACATTAATGAAGCATCGAGTGCACCAGCACAAGAGTCTGTCTGTGATATCTGTGGCGGAAAACTATACCAAAGAAACGATGACAACTTAGAAGCATTCCAAACTAGATATAAAATGTATCAAGAAAAAACAGAACCAATTATAGAACACTATAAAAAACAAGGTGTATTATATGAGGTAGACGGAAATGATACAATTGAAAATGTTTTTAAACAAGTAGATAAAATTATCAGCTTATCATCAAAATAAAGCTATGCAAATAATGGAGATGAAAAATAATGATAACAATTAAAAGTAAGAGAGAAATTGAATTATTAAAAAATGCTGGTAATATCGTATATCAAACTCATCAGTATCTAAAACCATATATAAAAGAAGGAATCACAACCAAAGAGTTAGATAAGTTAGCAGAAGACTTCATAAGAAGTAAGGATGCTACTCCTTCTTTTAAAGGATACGAGGGTTTCCCATCTACACTATGTACAAGTATCAATTCAGAAGTAGTCCACGGGTTTCCAAGTGATAGAAAATTAAAAAATGGAGACATTATCTCTATTGATATTGGAGCCTGTTATAAAGGATACCATGGAGATTCTGCTTGGACTTACACCGTAGGAGAAGTAGATGAAAAAACAAAACAGTTACTAGAAGACACTGAAAAATCCCTATTTGTAGGCCTAGAACAAGTAAAGCCAGGAAACAGAATAGGAGATATTGGTTATGCGATTGAACAGTACGCCCGAAAACATAATCTAGGTGTTGTAAGAGAACTATGTGGTCATGGAGTAGGAACTTCTGTACATGAAGATCCAGAAGTACCAAATTATGGAATACCTAATACCGGTCCAAGATTAAAAGAAGGCATGGTAATTGCGGTAGAACCAATGTTAACCTTAGGTAGTCCAAAAGTATTCTTACATGATAATGATTGGACTGTAGACACACAAGATGGTAGCTTATCTGCCCATTTTGAACATACAGTCGTAGTAACAAAAGATGGATATCAAATCTTAACAGGAGAGTGATAAAGATGGCCAAAGAAGATACAATTGAAATTGAAGGTAAAGTTCTTGAAATTATCCCAGGTGGGAAATTCAAAGTTCAACTAGAAAATGGACACATTGTGGAAGCTCACGTTTCTGGTAAAATACGAATGAACTATATTCGTATCTTAGCAGGAGATACCGTAATGATAGAACTTTCACCTTATGATTTAACACGTGGGCGTATAACCTATCGTAAATAATAGGAGGGATAAAAATGAAAGTTAAAGCATCAGTAAAACCAATTTGCGAAAAATGCAAAGTTGTAAAACGTAAAGGTACAGTAAGAATAATCTGTGAAAATCCAAAGCATAAACAAAAACAAGGATAATTTTTTAGGAGGTGTATTAAATGGCACGTATTAAAGGTGTAGATATTCCAAATGATAAACACATTTGCATTTCATTAACTTATATTTATGGTATTGGAAAAAGTTTAGCAAGACAAATTTTAAAAGCAGTAAACATTGATCCAACAAAAAAGACGAAAGACTTATCACAAGAAGAATTAGTTAAGATTCGTGATGAAATTAACAAACACTTAACTGAGGGTGATCTTCGTCGTGAAGTAAGTATGAATATCAAAACTAAAATGGAGATCAATTCTTATCAAGGAAGTCGCCATAAAAAAGGATTACCTGTAAGAGGACAAAGAACAAACCGTAATGCTCGTACTCGTAAAGGTAAAGGAAAAGTAGTAGCAAACAAGAAGAAAGTTTAGTTAGAAATTAACAAGGATAATTTTTGAAGGAGGTAAACTCATGGCATACAAGACAAGAAAAAGAAAAGTAAAAAAGAATGTTCCAGAAGGTATTGCACATATTCATTCAACATTCAATAATACAATTACTACAATCACAGATAAGGATGGTAACGTAATTAGCTGGGCATCAGCTGGTGCTATCGGATTTAAAGGTAGTAAAAAATCAACACCATTCGCTGCTGGAATGGCTGCAGAAGCAGCAGGTAAAGCAGCATATGATATGGGAATGCGTAAAGTAGAAGTACGCGTAAAGGGTTTAGGACCAGGTAGAGAAACAGCAATTCGTTCACTTCAAACTGCTGGATTAGAAGTAACAACAATCGTTGATGTTACACCAATACCACACAATGGATGTCGTCCACCAAAACGTCCACGTGTATAATTAATAAATAAGGGAGGTTAGTTTCATGTTACAATTTGAAAAACCAATTTACAAAATAACAGATTCTGTAGAAAGCAATTTCTATGGTAGATTTGAATTAGAACCTTTAGAAAGAGGATTCGGAACTACAATTGGTAATGCATTAAGAAGAGTAATGTTATCATCTCTTCCAGGAAGTGCTATTAGTAGTATTAAAATTGATGGAGTGTTACATGAATTCCAAACAATCGAAGGAGTTTATGAAGACGTTACAACTATCATCTTAAACTTAAAAGGTGTAGTATTTAAAAATCATTCAAATGAACCAAAAGTAGTTCGTATCAATACTAGTAAAGAAGGAGAAATTACTGCTGGAGATATTGAACACGATGCTGATATTGAAGTAATTAACAAAGATAAAGTTATCGCTACATTATCAAAAGGAGCAACTCTAAACATGGAAATGACTGTAACAAATGGTCGTGGATATGTAAGAAGTGAAGACAACAAGAAGATTTATGATATTAAAAAAGCAGGAGTTATTGCTATTGACTCATTATATTCTCCTATTGAAAGAGTATCATATGAAGTTGCAAGTGCTCGTGTTGGACAAGATGAAAGTTATGATAAATTAATTTTAGACGTATGGACAAACGGTTCAATCAAACCAGAAGAAGCAATTGCTTTAGCTTCTAGAATTTTAATTGAACATTTCACAATTTTAACTGATTTGTCATCAATTGCAGATGTAAGTGGAATGATGATTGAAAAAACAGAAGATCCAAAAGTAAAAGCACTAGAGACATCTATTGAAGATTTAGATTTCTCTGTAAGAGCATATAACTGCTTAAAGAGAGCTGGAATTCATACATTACAAGATCTTGTTAATAAGAGTGAATCAGACATGATGAAAATACGTAATCTAGGTAAAAAATCACTAAAAGAAGTATTAGACAAAATCAGAGACATGGGTCTAGTATTACGTGATGATGACTAATATATAAGGAGGAAATAACTATGAGAAAATTAGGTGTAGATAACAAACATAGAAGAAGCATGCTAGCTACTATGACTAAACAAGTAGTAATTAACGAAAGTATTACTACTACAGAAACTAGAGCAAAAGAAGTTCGTAAGTTTGTTGAAAAAATGATTACTTATGGTAAAAAAGGTGATTTAGTTTCTCGTCGTAAAGCATTAGCATTCTTACATAATGATAAAAAAGTTGTGGATAAAATTTTCCATGATTTAGCAAAACGTTATGAAAACAGAAATGGTGGATATACTCAAATTTTAAAATTATCTGAACGTCGCGGAGATAATTCATTAATGGTAATTTTAAAATTAGTAGATGAAGCTAAACCAGAAGAAAAACCTGCTAAAGAAAAAGCTAAGAAGAAAGAAGCAGAAGAAAAGTAAGACACAGTTGTGTCTTTTTTTTTATTATGATATACTAATTTCGGTGATAAATATGTTCTTAGATTTAAATTTACCGAAAAAGAAAGACATTTCTGAGAGACAACTTGGTGAAAAATACTTAGGACAAGAAAAAAAGATATATCAAGAATTGCACGAATATATACAAGAACGCGAAGAAAAAGAATTTATTTCAGAGGAAGAGTTTTTATCGAATACGTTTTTACAAAATAAATATCGTAAAGAATATGCTGCAGTGATGGAATATTTAGATAATTTATCATTAACACCAGCACAAAAAGCTTTAGGTATTACAAAAGAAGAACTGTTAGATCAAGGAGTACTGGATTATACAACAGTTGCTGGAGCAATCAAAATGACAGGAGGTAAAGAACAAGAAAGAAGATTTAAAGAAGATTATGATTTAAATAGATTCATAAGACTAGATTCAACAAAAAGATTAGATAAATATAAGAATTATCAAAAACCAAAAGGGAATCCCTTCTCTTTAGAACAAGATATAGATGATAAATTAACGAGAATGATACTCCAAACAGAAAGAGAATATAGAGCACAAGAAAACGAACTAGATGCTATGTTTAATAGTATAAATGAAGAACCAAATCAAAAGGGAAATCATAAAAAATAAAATATAAAAGAGTAATAAGAAAATAGTAAAAGGACGTGAATTTTTAAACTAAATGCAGTTTTAAAAAATAAAACTTAATTTACAAGACTTATTACTGGTTTAGAATAAGAAAACGGAAATAAGTCTTTTAATTTTGTTTAATATTAGCTAATATTATTTAAATTATTGCATGACAAAATTACGGAGGTTATTTCCGTTTTTCATACTAATTTCAGTTTTTTCAATATAACTAGAGTAATTGAATAGTCGTAAGATGTGTATATTTATAGATAACAAACAAAGATGAACTTTGTTTGTATTAAGTATTATATTCAATAAAATGTAAAAATCAAGGGTTTTATAAACTCATTTCATTCGCCCTTGATTTTTATATTTTATTAGACTACTATCAGACTTATTTCAGTTTTTTATTATAAAACGGAATTCCAAATAAAAATCTACGAAAATAGTAAAAGGAATGTCAACATTCTTTTTTTTTCAGTCATTTTATTATATAATAAGAATGAGAAAAAGATAGGTAAAAGAGGTGTCGGTATGAAAGCACTAATTACAGGAGCATCATCTGGAATAGGACTAGATATGGCAAGATATTTAGCAACCAAGAAATATGAGCTTATTCTAGTCGCAAGAAATAAAGAAAAACTAGAAGAGATTCAAGAATCTCTCCCTACAAAAGTAACAATCATTGTTGCTGATTTATCCAACGAACAAAAAGTAAAAGAATTATATGTATTAACAAAAAAAGAAAACATTGATATCCTAATTAACAATGCCGGATTTGGAGCGTTTGGGGAATTTACCAAGACAGATCTGCAAACAGAATTAACTATGATTGATACTAATATTAAGGCAGTACACATCTTAACAAAAGCATTTTTAAAAGATATGGAAAAAAGAAATTCTGGTTATATTCTAAATGTTGCATCCTCTGCTGCATTTCAGCCGGGACCATTGATGAGTACGTATTATGCAACAAAGTCTTATGTATACCAATTATCAGAAGCTCTATGGTATGAGCAAAAGAAAAAGAAATCAAATGTTCAAGTATCTGTTCTTTGTCCAGGACCAGTAGATACTAATTTCAATGCAGTAGCAGGAGTAAAATTTGGAGTGAAGCCATTAAAAAGTACGTATGTTGCGAAATACGCAATTGATGAGATGTTGAAAGGAAAAATGTTGATAATTCCTGGATTCACAATGAAGTGTGCAAAGTTTTTTGGAAGATTTGCATCTGACAAGTTTTTATTACGTTGCGCCTATAGAATACAAAAGAAAAAAGCCAAATAGTTGGCTTTTTTAAAAGCTTTATTATATAATAGAAAGTAAAACAAAAGGAGGGAAGATAAAATGGAATTATTAGAAATAAATAACTTAAAATATAAAAATATTTTTGAAGATATCTCCTTCCAGATAAAATCGGGACAATTTATAACTGTATCAGGTGGTAATAATTGTGGTAAAACAACATTAATTAGAATATTAAGTGGACAATTTGAAGTAAAAGAAACGATAAAATTATTAGGAACATATGTAGAAAAATATCCACAAAACTTGTGGAAAGAAATTACAGGAACAATTATTCCACAGGATAACCCGGAATTTCTTTTTGATACGGTAGAAGAAGAATTAAATTACGTGATTCATTTATTTAAAAAGACAGAAGAGGATAAAAAAGAAACCTATAAAGAAATAATTAAAAAATATAAACTAACCAAATTTCAGAAGAAGGACCCTAACATGGTACCTATTTTCATAAAAATAAAAATGCTTTTAGCAGAAAAAATGCTAGCAACTCCCCAAATATTATTTTTAGATGATATTTGTCAGGAATTAGAAGAAAAAGAACAAGAAGAGTTTATAAAACTGTTAAGAACATTACAATTAGAAACAAAAATCGCCATTATTATGACAACATCAAATTTAAATATTTCACTAGAAAGTGATTATTTATTGGTAATAAATGACGGTAAAATTCTACTAGAAGGAGAACCATTAACGGTAATAGAAAAAGATAATACATTAAATAAAATAGGCTTAGACTTACCATTTATGGTAGACTTGTCTGTTAAACTAAGAGATTATAATGTGGTAGATAAAATAGAGTTAAATATGGACAGGATGGTAGATACAATATGGAAGTAATATTAGAAAATATAAAACAAGACGATTGGGAATTAACAATGACTTTATCTAGTAGTGACATGATAGGAATTACTGGACCAGAATATGCAGAACTATTAAATATCCTGACATTAAAAAAACTACCAGAAGGAAAAATTACCATAGATAATCAAGAACTAACTCCAGAAAATTATTTAGAATATTATAAAAAAATAAGTATAATAGAAAAACAATTTAAAAAACTGCCATATTTAAATACGATTAAAGACCATATGGACTATATCATTAACTATTATCATCTTCAAATAAAAAACATTGATAAAAAAGAACATGACTCATTAAAAATAGTAGGTCTAGATACTAATATGTTAGATAGAAACATAACGACACTTTCTAAATCAGAACAAAAGAAAGTCCAAATTGCAATAGGACTTTTATCTAATCCTGATGTTTTGATTTTTGATGATCTATTTCAATATTTAGATAATAAAAGTAGAAAAAAAATTATGATGGTATTAACAAAATTAAAAGAACAATACCATAAAATAATTATTATTGGTAGTAATAATGCTGATATGCTATATCAATATACAACAAAAATGCTATTCGTAAAAAACAAAAGAATCTTTCTAGAAGGAACAACAGAAGAAACTTATGAGAGAGTAGATTATTTAAAAAGAAATGGATATAAAATTCCAGAAATTGTACAGTTCACATATAAGGCAATAAAAAAGAAAAAAGTAAAAATAGATTATCACAAAGATATTAGGGATATAATTAAAGATATTTATAAACATGTATAATCCACAATTTCTGTGGAAAAGGAGAAAATATGAGGTATTTAATAACATTATCATATGACGGAACAAATTATAAAGGTTATCAAACACAACCAGGACTAATAACCATTCAAGAACAAATAGAAAAAGCGTTAACCAAGATCAATAATGGGAAAAAGACAGCATTTACTTCTTCTGGTAGAACAGATAAAGGAGTACATGCAAAGATGCAATGTGGTCATGCAGATTTAGATATCAATATTACAGAATATAAATTAAAACGAGCAATGAATAGTAATTTACCAGAAGATATCCATGTAATTAAAACAGAAAAGGTAGAGAATAATTTTCATGCAAGATATGATATTTTAGAAAAGACTTATGAATACTATATCAATATAGGAGAATATAATCCTATAGAAAGAAACTATGTTTTTCAATATAATTACAAATTAAATGTGGAAAAGATGCAAGAAGGAATAAAGTATTTATTAGGAGAACATGACTTTAGAGCCTTTGTAACAGAAAGTAAAGAAAAAGAAAATTGTGTAAGGACCATCTCTAAGGCAACAGTAGAAAAAACAACTGATAATATCATAAAATTTACATTTACAGGAAATGGCTTCCTACGTTATCAAATTCGCAACATGGTTGGTATACTAATTAAAGTAGGAGAAGAAAAAGAATCCCCTGAATATGTGGAAACCTTTTTAAATAAAAAAGATAGATCACAAGGAGGAAAAACAGCTCCTGCAGAAGGTCTATATCTAACAAATATCAGGTACAAGTAATAGCCGTATAATTATTAGCTATTGCTTTTTTTCACATTTTATGGTATAATATGCGCAATTAAGGATATTAGGGGGAAAAAATGAAAAAGAAAGGGCTAGTTGAAAATTTAAAATACAAGTACTATTTGCTTTGCAATCCAGATGAAATAGACATGCCAAAAAACTTATCAGAAGAAGAACAAAAAGGATGGATAGACCAAGTAAAAGAAGAAAAAGAAAAACTAGAAAGAAAAAAGGGTGCTAAACAAATTCAAAAAATAGGTAGTAAAGTTGAAAAAGTAAAGTATGCCTATCGCTTAATAATGAAACCAGCTGCAATTAAAGTACCTAAAGGTCTATCCAAAAAAGAGCAAGAAAAGTGGAGAAGAAATCTGTATCAAAAAAAGATGAAGCTACACGAAAAACTTGGTGCAGAAAAGTTTCAAAATTTTGTTTTAAAGTTTGATAAAGTAAAATTTAAATTTCTAAATAAAAAGTCTATAAGAAAAAAATATTTAAAATTGGCAGATAAAATAATTCAAAACCAAACAGACAAATTTCTATGTAAAGATTTAACAGACAAACAGAAAGAAGAATTGTTAGAAGATGAAAGAAGAAGAAAAACTTTAATTAGAGTAGAACTGAATGAGAGAAAAAGTATTAATTACCATATAGGAGTAAATAGAAGAAAAGAGCAGTTTCCACTAACACTAGAAATGAATAAAAGAATACATAAAGATTGTTTAAAGAGAAATGGAATAATATTTAGTGCTTGTATAGGGTTAGGAATGTTAGGTATACCTATCTTACCTCAAATAGTAGGTGGATATCAAATCATTGCAGCATTCAAAAATATGCAATGTATAAATATTCAAGACTATAATTTATCTAGAATGAAAGCAGCTGAGAAAGTAATTGTAAGAGCAAATATAGGAGAAATTAATCAGCTACGAGAAGAAAACAAAGAATTAATTTCTGATATATCTAAGGCAAAAACAAGAGGAGAAAATATAGATTCATTAGAACAAATAGTAGAAAGCATGAGAAGTAAAGAATCTTTAGAGCAAATGAGAGCCATGATATTACAGCAGAAGCAAGCATTAGAAGAAGCAAATAAAAAAGGAAATAATAATTCATCTGCTACTAAACAAGATACATTCAGTAGTCAAGCAGATCAAATTATAAATAATGCAACAAGTATAAATGCATTACAATCAATGAAAAGTGTAGTATTACAAACTACACAAGAACAAAAGTCAAATACTATTTTAATAGGAAATATAAAAAAATAAGGGGGAATTATTAATGAAATTAGAAAATACGACTACTATGTTATTAACGCCAAATCCAGTATTCCAAGGAACTACAACTGCAGTAGGTACAACGGCTACAACTGCTTTTGTAATTGATGGTAAAAAAGGAGAAAGAGAGTTTAATCCTAAAAAAGTATCATCAACATTGAGTGTATCAACCGCAGGAACAACTGCTATAATAGCAACTAATAATCATAATAATCAAGAATACCAAAGAGCTCTAAATCAACTAAAACAAGCAAACGTGGTAAGAGATACTCAGGAAATGATAGCTGCACAGTCACCAGATGATTTAGATGCACTTCTTGCCATGATAGATGCAAGAGAACAAGAACTAGCATCTTTAGAACAACAAGAAGAAAAAGTCCACATAAAACATTTATAAAATAAAAAAAAGTATTGATTTTTAATACTTTTTTTAGTATAATC
Organism: uncultured Bacilli bacterium; assembly: GCA_944371995.1. Taxonomy (GTDB): domain Bacteria; phylum Bacillota_I; class Bacilli_A; order RF39; family UBA660; genus Faecimonas. Next base: position 11,893 of record CALVYD010000002.1, on the reverse strand, counting down.
ATAATCGGTACATTCGAAATATCCCCACATTGATTAGGTCCTGGGAAAACCTAATTAAAGGTAAAGGAGAGTAATTATGAAAAGCTATATGCAAAAGAAAGAAACAGTAGAACGTAAATGGTACGTTATCGACGCTGAAGGTAAATCTTTAGGTCGTGTAGCATCACTTGCTGCAAAATACTTACGTGGAAAACACAAACCAACTTATACTCCACATATTGATTGCGGAGATAACATCATTATCGTAAATGCAGAAAAAGTAAAATTAACTGGTAATAAATTAAACGATAAGATGTATTACAACCATTCACAATATTTAGGTGGTCTAAGAGAAAGAACAGCAAAAGAAATGATTGAAAAATATCCAGTAGAAATGGTAGAAAGAGCTGTAAAAGGTATGCTACCACATAACAGATTAGGTAGACAAATGTATAAGAAATTATTTGTATACACAGGAAGCGAGCACAAACATGAGGCACAAAAGCCTGAAGTGCTTGAAGTGAAATAGGAGGTTAAAAGGTTATGGCAAAAGAAAAGAAAAATAAATATTATGGAACTGGTCATAGAAAGACTAGTGTTGCTAAAGTTACTTTAACTCCAGGAACTGGAAAAATCACTGTTAACGGAAGAGATGTAAATGAATACTTCCCATCTGAACTTTGTGTAATGGATTTATGTCAACCATTAGAAATGACTAATACTAGAGAAATCTTTGATGTAGATGCTAAAGTAAGTGGTGGTGGATATACTGGTCAAACAGGAGCTATCCGTCATGGTATTACAAAAGCATTATTAGAATATGATTCAACAACTCCAGATGATTCTGATAATAGTTTCAGAAAAATCTTAAAAGCTGCTGGATTTATTACTAGAGATCCTCGTAAGAAAGAACGTAAGAAACCAGGATTAAAGAAAGCACGTCGTGCTCCACAATTTAGCAAGCGTTAATCAAAATACTGTTTCAAAAGCATCGAAAGATGCTTTTTTTGTGTCAAAATAAAAAAATAAACATATAATACATCAGGTGATTAACATGCTAAACTTAGATTATCTACAACAACTATTAGTAATTGCAATTGCATTAAGTGCAATTACTTGTGCAGTAATACAAAAAACAAAATCCTGCTTTAAAACAAGTAAATATCTATGTATATATTCTTTTATCATAAACATGCTTGTAGGAATAATTTTCTGCTATACATTTACAAATATTAAATTACCAACCAGTCTTTGGATTGGCTTCTTCTCATTTATTGGTGCTGATACTATCTATAAATCATTAGAAGGAAAATTAGCATCACATACGGATTTAATAAGTAGAAAAACAGTAACTATATCAAAAGAAAATATAATCAATGAGGAGGATAATAAATAATGGAAAAGCCAATATATCCATTAAAAAATATGAGAATTACGCAAAGGTATGGAGAAGGAACTCATATCAATAGTTTTGCAATCGATGATGCTGGCAAAGATACAGGGATAGAAGAGGTATATGCCCCATTTACAGGAACAATAAAAAAGATATATCCACAAGATGCTAATGAAGTCTGGTTAGAAAGCGATAATCCTGTAGAATATCCTGATGGTACAATAGATTATATGACAATTCTATTTGCTCATGCTGATGATATTAGTAATTTATATGTAGGAAAGAAAATAAGTCAGAAGGAAGCATTCTACAAAGAAGGAACATCAGGGAATGCTACAGGGAATCATTGTCATATAGAATGTGCGAAAGGAAAATATCAAAGCCCTGGCTGGACAGCAAATTCCGAAGGTTATTATGTAATAATAAACGGTAAAAATCCTGAAGAATGCCTATGGATAGAAGATGAAACAAATATAATAAATAGTAATGGATATAACTTCAAAAAGATAACAGAAGAAAATACGAATACGAAACCAGAAGAAGATTCTAATATAGAGCAATTAGAACCATTACCAGAGCAATCAAATGATGAGGAAGAAAACTCCAATTTAGAAAACCAAGAAACACCACCTCAATTAATCTATACATGTCCAAAAGATGACTTATATGGCATTTACTTAAAAGAAGGAGAACAATTATATCTAAAATAAAACTATTTCCAAAAAAGAAATAGTTTTTTTATCCTAAAGCAACATCTAAAATCATCATAATAGAAAAACCAATTAAGGTAAATAATGCCATTAAATCTTTCTTCTTATTTGACTGACTCTCAGGTATTAATTCTTCCACAACAACATATATCATAGCACCAGCAGCAAAAGCCAGTAAAAATGGCAACAATACTTGTATCTTTAATACTAAAATAGCACCAATAATTGCTGCAATTGGTTCAACTACACCACTTAATTGACCAAAAAAGAACGCTTTTTTTCGAGAGAAGCCTTCTCTTCGAAGCGGTAAGCTAACAGCACTACCTTCTGGAAAATTCTGTAATCCGATTCCTAAAGCTAACGTTAAAGCCGATGCTAAAGTAGATCCTTCTAAACTATAAGCTAAAGAACCAAAGGCAACACCAACCACTAAACCTTCAGGAATATTATGTAATGTAATAGAGAAAACAAGCATAAGACAACGCTTCAACCGGTGAGAGGTAGTAGACTCTCTTTTTCTCATCTTTTTTTGCATAAAATCATAAAATTTATCCCCTAAAAATAATAAAAGACCACCACTAAAGAAACCGAAAAAGACAACAAGCCAGGAAACCATTTCCATACTATTAGCCATATCAATAGCAGGACTAAGTAATGACCAAAAAGAAGCCGCAATCATAACACCTGCTGAAAAGCCAAGTAAAGCATCCATAATTTCCTTTTTAACTTCTCGAAAGAAGAAAACAATAGAAGCACCAAGCATAGTTACTGCCCAGGTAAAAAGCGTTGCTAAAAAAGCTTGCATAACAGGAGATAAATTCTCGAAAAAACTAATCATTATAACTCACCATTATAGCGTATTCTAAAATAATAAGAGAGTATGGGCAAATAACTAAAAAAACAAAATAAATAAAATATATGATATAATGAAAAAAAGATAGGAGTAACTTATGAAATGGAGATATAAAAGAAGTCAAATTTTTAGAAAAAGATTATCAGTACCATCTGAGGTGGAGCAAAGTATTTATAATTCACAATTACCCTTAGAACAATATATAAGCTTCGATTTAATGGATAAAGTCCCTATATCATGTATTACACCAGAAGATAGAAAAATTGTAGAAAAATTTGGAATAGAAAAGGTAAAACAACTAGATTGGGAATTATTACATATATTAGAATTATCCAAACCTACTGGAATAGCATCAAATATAAATCTAGATTCTAGAAAACTATTAATGAGTATAAATCCATCAGAAGTAGATTTAAATACGGGTTTATATGAACTTGTAAAAGACATAATTCCACCATATGAGTATTCTAAAAAGATGAAAAAAGTATATAGTGATAGATTATTTGAAAGGAAACGAGAAGATTACGAAGTTTTTAGAAATAATAGATCGCTAGCTGACATAAAATATGATTTTAATTCAGGACGTACTACACTTAAAGAAATAATACAAGATTGGGAATTATATAAAGAAAAAGATTTAGGTTATTGTTTACTACGTGACCCTGAAAATAAATATGAAATAACCGATAGTCAAATAAAAAAATTTATGGCTGAATTTGCTGATATAGCAGTTTTAATATCTGAAACTGCTCCTATATATTCAGTGATAAATAATATTAATAATATTAATGATGAAAATGATAAACATAATTACATAAAAACGATTACTGATAAAATATTAGAGCAAGCAATTACTAATGAACAGAATCACACAAATATCAAGATATCTAATAGTCAGTATGAAAAATTATTTAAATATTCTTCAATAGAAGATTATACAAAAAGAATAAATGTAGATAAAGATAGCAGAATAACTAGAGCATGTGAAGATTTAACAACATTACCAGTAGATTATATATTTAGTATACCAATACATTTTGATGAGTTGATAAACAACTCAAATATATTAAAATTTATTGGTACGTATGGATTAAAAAATATCATTGATTTTGATAATGAAAATAATCATTTTTTTACTGAAGGTAACATGTTCATCTTAAGTTATATGTATTTGATGTATTGTTCAGATATTAATTTAAACTTTGCAGAGATGAGAAGTTATCCTAGGTACTTTATTCAACGTGGCAATGGAAAAAAATATTCTCCGTTAGAACAATATCACCAAATTGAAAAATGGGATACTACTGTTAGAACATATACCAAAGATGAGTTCTACGAGATTATCAAAAGAATGATAATAAATGGTCCAAAAAATTACCGATATGTAGATTTAGCTTCTAGTTATAGAAATTTAACTGGTGAATTTAGAGAAAGAAATAAAGAACTATTTCTTTCAGAGCAAGCTCCAGAAAAGTTACAGAGAGAATTTTACTCTAAATCAGTAACACCTAAATTATTAGTAGAACATCCAGAATATATACCATATTTGAATGGTAAAAAAATAGATTGCTTTTTTCACCCGATATTAATTAAAGTGGATAATAATTATGAAAATTTTTATTCATTTATTGGACAAAAGCTAGGTTCTAATGGCACATTGAATCTGATTGTAAATTATCATGATACGCTTAATATTTTTTATGAAGTAAGTCCGAATGATTATGACTATGACTATGAAGATGGAATAGATTTTTCAAAGGATGACAATATTGATGAAATTCAAATGAAAATGATTAGGAAGTTTAAAAAATATATTATTAATAAAAATAGGAATTCGAATTCCATAGAAATTCCCGAAAGTATCATAAGGAAATATCCTTCCTTCTTTCTAGAATCAGATGCTCCAGAAAGTTTACAAAGAATATATTATAGTTATAAACCAGAAATATATTTAGATTTTTTTAACAACCATCCAGAGTATTTCTCATACTTAAAAAGCAAAAACCTTGAGGATTGTTTAGTACCAATAGATATAAAAGTCGATAATAGACAACATTATGAAAATTTTTATACCTTCCTTAGAAAAAAAGTTGGTAATAATAATTTTTTAGATTTTATAGTAGAATATAAGACAGTACCAACTGACATCTGGAATCAAAGTATACAGGATATCAACTTTTCTCAAGAAGATAGCACTGAAGAAATTCAGAAAAAAATAAATAGATCAATTAAAAATGAACTGTTAAAAAATCGATATCGCACTATGACTATAAACTACCTAGAAATAATTCCTGAAATTATCATAAAACATTTAGATAGCAATAGTCCAAAAGAGCTAAAAGAGCGGTATTATAGAGGAAAAATAACAAAAGAATTTATATTATCTAATCCTGAATATATAAAGTATCTTAAAAATGCTGATGTAGAGTTGATGTTTCAATACATACCAATCCAAGCACAAGAAAGAAATTTTGTAGCCTTGATATCAGAAGTATTTAAAGAAGAAGCCTTCGATATTATACTACAATATTTCGATATTATGCTACAATATAAGGAATATATGCAGATTTTTCCTGAAGAAAGTATAATATATTCAACTTTTACAAAAGAACGTTATGATGTAATAAATAAGGTTACCAAAAAAATGCTATTAGATGATATGAATAAACTATTATATAAATTAATTGTTGATGAAGGAATGAAATATGATGAAAATATTGCAACTAATTTTAAAATGAATTATCCATCATTTTTTTTAGATAAAAATATTCCCGAACCTATTCGTAACAAATTTTATAATAGAGAATTTACTTTAAGTGATTTTAACGAAAATCCAGACTTATTAGATATATTTGAAAAGACTAATATTGGTTGCGGGTTTTCAAAGGAATTATCCTGGGTAATCCCATTATTTAGTGAAAGTACCAGTATAAAAGAAGCCAATATTAGAAGACTAAAGGTCATTTTAATGTATAGTAAAATACAAGATAATCAATTACGAAATTATATCTTAAAGAATAAAGATTATTTTAATAATGAAAATATTGATACTGTCATCAATATATTAACCAAAATTGTATATTCAAATTCAAGTACACTACGAGCATTACAAGATAAGCTAGTTAGTCAAGTGTTAGAAACAGATGAACCGTTAAAGACTTTAGAGCAAATAGAAAATATATATATTAAAAAAAATTTACCAACATTTGGAAAAGTATTTTTATGTTTTCAAATATTAAATCCAGATTTAAAAAAATTTTATTATGGCAGTGAGAGTAGAATTGCACCTCAATTAAAAGATGAAAGTCTACCAACTGTTTTGCCTTATCGTTCACCAACTGAGACAAGATTTCTAATAATATATAACGATTTGTTAAGAATTTCTTATCGATCTAATTGTAGAGAGTTTAAGAACTATGTAGATAATATAGAAGAAGGATATCAAATGTATTGTGATATTTTACAAAATAATTTTGAGATTAAACAGTACTCTGTCAAGGAGAGAAAAACACTAGAAATATTTTTAAATCATTTAGAAGCACTATATGCCAATACTAAAACATCAGCTAAAAAAGTAGACTTTGAACAATGTAGTACAGTAGATAAAATAAAAATATTTGGAGAATTATTTGAGGAAACTTCCCAATATAATCTAAAAGATAGAATTGTAAGATCATTTTGTTATTCAGCAGGTATAAAATCCTTCGATGAATTAAGAAAAAAAATGGATGAAGCGGTAAAAGAAGCAGACAAAAGAGGAAGAAAATATGCTAAAGAATTAAAAGAAAAACCATTTCATTTTGAAAATGGAGACTTTGTCAGAGGAATAGGAGATTACAGGATTTTAGGAAGTACACTTCAAAACGGAAATGTAAGTAAAGAATTTTTGACTACATTTATAGATCGACAAGAAAAATCTGATACAACACCACTTGATATTGATTTGACATTAGTAAAAAACCCTACAGACATTTACCATTCTATAGAAAATACACCAACAGGTTTTAGATTTGGAAATATATACATAATATTAAGAAAGAATAATCCCAATTTAAACATAACTAGAGACAAAAATGGTAATTTAACAGGAGCTAAATATGATCCTACAAAAATAGAACTTTTTGGTACTACTAATGGAGTATTTGGCTATGAAACACACTGGGGAGTTCGTACCGGAATTGCTTTTACAGATGTAGATTATATTTTATATAAAAAGCAGCAAATAATTGATTCTAACAACCCTTACGATACAAATGGAAACGTAAATTATATTACAACAAATGATCAAAGTGAAAATATAGATGATTTATCAATTTTAAAATTTGAAATTGCTAGAAATGGCTATTATATTCCAGTGATTGATTTTAGCGGAAAACTAATATTTAATGAAGAAGAGTATGAAGAATTACACTCTAAAATGCAAGGTCTTTCTTATTATGGTGAAGAAGCATATACCTTTTCTAATTTACTAGATTTTGAAGAATCAACAGAGATTATAGGCGAACTAGATAATTCTAAAAAATCAATCACAGAAAAAAGAGATAAAATCATAGAAATAATGAATAATATTTTCCAAGAGTTTAATTTAAAGGTAAAAGAAAAAATAGATGGAGATTTAACACCAGGAACAATTGAAATGTTAGATACAGGATCAACAGGTAGAGATACAAATGCATTATATGATGGAGATTTTGACTTTTTATTAAGGATAGATCAACAAATAATGAAAGATGATAAAGAATATAAAAAATTGAAAGATAGGATTTTAGAGGAAGTAAAAAAACAGGGAGTTGACGAAATTAATATTACTTCTGACGGCGACTTTCGTCTAAAAGGATTAAAATTAGATGATGAAAGAACAGTAGATATGGATTTATCATTTGTAGTAAAGACAGATAAATTGGATTATTCTTCAGATGAATGTATAAGAGATAGATTAAATAATATTAAAAATCAAAATCCAGAAAAATATAAACAGGTGCTATCTAATATTATATTTGCAAAAAAATATTTAAAAGAAAATAATGTATATAAGTCTAGGCGTAGCAACCAAAGTCAAGGAGGTTTAGGTGGAATAGGAATAGAAAATTGGATTTTACAAAATGGAGGCTCGTTTTTAGAAGCTGCAAAGAGTTTCGTAGAAGCGGCAGAAGGTAAAAGCTTTGAAGAATTTAAATCAGTATATCAAATTTGGGATTTCGGAGAAAACCATTTTGCATTAAAAAGAGGCCAATATCCACACGATAATTTCGTTGCTAACAATATGAGTAAAGAAGGTTATGACAAAATGGTAAGTGTATTAAGTAAATATATAAAAGAAAGAGAAAATGGACAAGATTTACAATCAATGATGATGGATGTTCCAACAACACAAATATCACAATCTAAAAAAATGTAAAATGCTAAAAGTAGGACTTTAGATAAAGTAACCTACTTTTTTGCTATAGAATCATGAAAGAAAAATACAAGATATATGTTATAATAGTAATATAATAATATTACATAAAATTACAAGAGCTTAAATTTTAAAGTATAGAGGAAAAATATGAAAAATAAAATAGCAGAAAATAAAATTCTATGGATATCCATTATTTATCTAATATTATTTATTATAGGATGGATAATTTTATCTATATGTAACTATACCTATTTATTCTATTTTAAACTAATATCTACATTACTAATAATTGTAGGAGTAGTAATTGGAACCATAATAGCAATCAAAAAATCAAACTATGAAAAGCAAATAAAAATACAACTATATACTGCTTATTTTCTACTAGAAGGAATTTTATCTATAGTACTTCTAGCTATTGTTTTATTTCCCCTTTTATATCAAAGAGAAAGAATTACCATGATAGATAATACCTGGTATGTAGAAATAAAAAGAAGTACCTTAGTAGATGCTAGTCTTAACTATTATGACTTAAAATACTTAATATTTAGAAAAAAACAACCTAAATTTGTACAAAATTATAATAACTATTTTACGCCTGAAAACTATATTGGAACAACCTATTATGATGAGGAAGAAAATGTAATAAGGAGTACTACAGGAAATAATAACCAGACAGAAGAATTAGAAACAGATGCAGAAGAGAATGCACAAAAAGACTATACATTTCCAAGAGAAGTACTATATACAAGAACATTTGATAATAACGTAGTAATTAAAATAACAAGTATCGATGCCATATTAGCTAGAAGACTTGCAGTGATTGTTGAAAAATCAACAGATGGAGGGAAAACCTTCACAAACGTGCTAACACAAGATAGTTTAATTGTAGGTGATGAAGCAGAATACATATTCTTAAATGAAAATATAGGATTTATAAAAGAATTAAAAGAAAATGAAAATAGAGGCTTAAGAGTAACAAAAGATGGAGGAAAGACCTTTGAAGAAGTTATCTTTAAAGTAAAAAAAGAAGAGTTACCATATCTTTATATAGATAACATGCCCTATTTCGAAGATAACACTTTAAAATTAGATGCAAGTATGTACTATGCAAAAACACCTGAGATAAAGAAGTTAAAAAGTAACGATAATGGTTTAACTTGGCAACCGGATGAATAAAGAAAGGAAAGAGTATGAAAAAGAAAAAATTACTGATTGTAATCCCTGTAGGAATTATATTACTCATCATAATCTTATTAAAAACATTGCCTTTAGGATATGACATAGAGTCCATAATTTATGATATGACAGATGGAAGTCAAACAGTCAAATTAGGAGTACCAAAACTATCTTTCTTAAAAAAAGAAAATGATAGAAGTTACTCTTATAAAAATATAAGAGGAAATAAAGTACTAACAAAAGAAGTAAATGACTTTTTAAATAACCTAGAAAAAACAAAATGTAATAATACAACTTACTACTACGATAAAGAAAATGATTTTACAATAATAGAATATTCTGTAAAAAATAATATATTATATAACACTATTTCCTACCAAATTCGCTATGGAGACTATTGTTATGAACAAGAAAGAAGTAAAATATCAGAAAAGCTAGGCGGACTAGCAAGACTTCATACAATGAATGGAGAAGGAATAAAATTATCTCCGGACAAAGAATTTACACCAAGATTAGTAGTAACTTTCTTAGATAGTTATGAAAAAGAAACAAAGGAATATCAAGCAGAATTAACAGCTTACTATTTAACTGAATCTGAAGAAGGCTGGGATAAACTACAAGGTAAAACACTTGAAAAATCTACGGGAACTTTTGAAATAAAAGAAAATAAATTATATTACACAAGAACCGAAATAGAAGAAAAATCAAGTGATATTACTATACCAAAAATATCTGTGTTTGAAATAGAAAACAAAGAACTAAAGTTATTAGATAATTATTTATCATCTTATGAAGAAGAAATTATTCTAAAATAATAAGAAGGGAGAAGTCAAACTAGATTTATTTGACAAATGGATAATGAAAAAGGAATACTATAAAGCAAATGAAGTTGTTTTTGGTTTAAGAGATGAATATATAAGAATCAAAAAAAGATTAGAAATATTAAAGAAATACACAAAATTAAATAGCAAGTACAAAGATCTAAATTTTACTATTGTAGGTGATAGAATAATTTATGATTTTGCTTATAAGCACAAGAATCTATTTAGCCTCACACATCCTAACATAATAGCAGAAGCTATAGAGAAAAAAGAAGATGGCTATTATACAGGTGATACATTGCAGATTATTAATCAAGACTCTTTTAAAATAATAGCAGATGAAATGTTACAAGATGAATTTAGTAGGAGTTTACCATCAATAAGTTGTTTTAGTCATCAGCAAGATGAAATTAACCTAAATATTTCCTATGGTACAATTTGGTTATATTGGAAAAATATTATTAAAGAAATGACATATTATATAGATCAAGATCGAATCGATTTTTATAAGAAAAGAGGAATATTTACAGAAGAAGAAATGCACGATATATTAGAAACTCCAATACCTAGTGAATTATTTTCTGACTACTATAGAAATATAATCGATAATAGTCTAAGTAGTAGAAAGAATGTGGAGTTAGTTTTAAATCGAAGAAGAAGAAAAGCATATAATCTTGAAGTAATAAATACAGAGGATAGAATTATATTAAAAGAAAAAGTAAATAAAAAAAATTTATAATATCATATTAGAAAACAGAAAAGAATATAAAATAATAACTAAAAATTACGCATATAATTAGTAGGTGATTCTATGTTAAAAGTAAAATATAAAACCATACTGCTAATTATTTTTTGTCTTTTAGTATTATCATTACAAGTAATATCTGCACAAACATTACCTTTGCAAGACACAATTATTATGGTCGATCCTGGTCATGGTGGAAGAGATTCTGGAACTTATTATGGAGAAATATATGAAAAAGATATTAATTTAGAAATTTCTAAAGCCCTAGAAGAAGAGCTAACAAAAAATGGAGCCATTGTCTATATGACTAGAACAAGAGATATAGATTTATCATCGATATATGATTCAGCTAAAAAAAGAGGGGATTTATACCGAAGACTATTAAAGATAAAAGAAACAAAGAGTGATTTATACATCTCTATTCATATAAATTGGTATCAAAATACTTCTATGAAAGGAGCAGAAGTACTATATAATTCAATTAATGAAAATAATGAAAAATTAGCAAAATCTATTATGAAAGAATTTAAAACTGACTTAGGAAGTACTAGAACTATCAAAACAACAGATTTATACATGTATCGTAATACAACAACACCAGGAGTGCTGGTAGAATGTGGATATTTATCGAATCCAACCGAAAGAACTCTACTACAACAAGAAAACTATCAAAAAAAATTAGCAAAATCTATTACTAATGGAATCATTAATTATTTAAAAAAAGAAGGACAAATAAAGTATGTGACTTTCTAAGTTTTTACAAGTAGTTTTTGTAATTTTTTTTAAAAATGTTGTGATTTTGGATGAATTTGTAGTTT
>CALVYD010000001.1 GCA_944371995.1 uncultured Bacilli bacterium | reverse complement strand
ATGTTACTATTAAATCAATAAAATAACTTACATTTAGGTAATTAGATGTGCGGACACTTATTATTTCCATTTATAAACTGTAATATTCTTTTTTTTTAGGTTGTAATAGATTTTAAACCATGGTAAAATAAAATTAAATATTATAGTGAGGTGATATTATGTCACAAGATAAGACCAGTCTATTTAATTTGAAAGATATTGATTCTAAATTGATTCATAGTATTTTGGATGAAGTTTGGAATGCATTGGAAGAGAGAGGCTATAATCCTAGTAATCAAATTGTTGGATATTTAATTAGTGGCGATCCTGGATATATTTCTAGTTATAAAGATGCACGTAGTAAAATACAAGAAATTGATCGAGCTAAAATTGTTGAAGTATTATTACAGGAGTTCTATAAAGACAAATAATGCGATATTTAGGACTTGACCTGGGTAGTCGTACTCTAGGTGTTGCTGTTAGTGACGCTACTGGTTTACTGGCTAGTAGTTATAAGACTATTCGTCATCAAGAAGAGTATTCTAGGTTAGTAGATGAAGTTTCCTCTTTGGTGAAAGAGTTAAAAATAGATGCTATTGTTTTAGGTTTTCCTAAAAATATGAATAATACTATTGGACCTAAAGGAGAACTTAGTTTACGATTTAAGGAAAGATTGGAAAAAGTGTTATCTATTCCGGTTTATTTACAGGATGAGAGACTTTCTACTAAGAGTGCTACGGATATGTTGATTTATGCTGATGTGTCTAGAAAAAATCGTAAGAAGGTTGTAGATAGTGTAGCAGCTACTATAATATTACAAACATATTTAGATAAGGAGAAAAGATAGTATGAAGAAAAATAGTTTTTCTATGATAGATGAAAATGGTAATGAAACAGTATATGATGTTTTATTTACTTTTGAGAGTGAGGAGACTCATAAAAATTATATTGTATATACAGATAATACAAAAGATCAACAAGGCAATGTAGAGGTTTATGCTTCTATTTATGATCCTAATGATCCACATAGTAGATTAGAAGCAATTGAAACTGAGAGAGAATGGAAAGTAATCGAAACGATATTAGAAACTTTACAAGAACAAGTTAGAAATGCTGCCAATAATAACGGAGAACAAGGGCAATAGCTCTTTTGTTTTCTGAAAGGGTGTTTTATGGTAGTGAGAAGAAGACCAAAACCATTACTAATATTTTTGGTTTTAGCAGGTTCTTTTTTAATTTTACTAGCGGCAGTTTATATGTATTTAGCAAGTCCTGTAGATAAAGGTAATACTGATACGATAGAAGTAGTTATTCCTAATGGAACTGGTATTTCAGGGATTGCTAAAATATTAAAAGAAAATGATTTAATTCGTAATGAATTTGTATTTTTAATTACAGTGAAGACAAAGAATGGTTCTTATTTACAAGCTTCTACTTATCAATTTAGTAAAGATATGTCCATGGAAGAGATTATTGATGCTCTTATTTCTGGTAATAAGTATAATCCTAATGCTATTACTATTACCTTTAAAGAGGGCGAGAGAATTACAGATTATGCGGATGAAATTGCTGATGCTACTAATCATACGCAAGCAGAAGTCTTAGCTATGATTAATGATAGAACATATTTAGAAGAATTAAAGACTAAGTATTGGTTTTTAACAGATTCTATTTTTCAAGAGGGAATTTATTATCCACTTGAAGGGTATTTAGCACCAGATACTTATCAATTTGAAAATAAGGATGTTACTGTTAATACTATTATTGAGAAGATGTTAGATGAGATGGAAAGTGAGTTAGAGCCGTATAGAGATACTATTTCTAGCAATGTTCATTACTATATGACTATGGCTTCTATGGTTGAGTTAGAAGGTACTAATACAGATAATCGTAAGATGATTGCTGGTATTTTTGAAAATAGATTAGCAGCTAATATGAATCTTGGCAGTGATGTTACTACGTATTATGCATTACAATATCCAATGACAAGTGATTTAACAACGGCTCAGTTTGCAACAGTTAATCCTTATAATACTAGGGCTTCTAACATGGGTGGAAAGATGCCTATTGGTCCGATTTGTAATCCTAGTTTATCTAGTTTAGAGGCTAGTATTGAGCCAGTGGATAACACATATTTATATTTTGTTGCTGACAAAAACGGAAATATATTTTATACTAATACCTTAGCAGAGCACGAAGCCATGGTGCAAGAAATTAAAGATAAAGGTGATTGGATATGGTAGGTAATTATTCTATGATTCGAGAAATCAAAGAATATGCAAAAAAAAATAATATTCCTATTATGGTGGATGATGGTATTGATTTTTTAACTGCATTTATTTTTAAAAGACATGTTACTAATATATTAGAGATTGGTACCGCTATAGGATATTCTGCTATTATGATGGCTCTTGTTCATCCTAATGTTAAGGTTACTACAATTGAGAGAGATGAAAAACGGTATTTAGAAGCGGTTAAAAATGTAAAAGCCTTCGAATTGGAGGATAGAATTACTCTTATTTATAATGATGCTTTTAATGTAAAACTAGATGAAGAGTTTGATTTGATTTTTATTGATGCAGCTAAAGCACAGAATATTAAGTTTTTTGAACATTTTGAACGTAATTTAGTACCTGGAGGTGCCATAATTACAGATAATTTAAAATTTCATGGTTTAGTGGAAAAAGAAGAATATGAGATTAAAAGTAAAAATTTACGTGGTTTAGTTCGAAAAATTAAAGAATATATCTCTTATTTAAAATCAAATAGTAGATATGATACAGAGTTTTTTAATATTGGTGATGGTATTTCTGTTAGTACTAAAAAATAGAGGGTGATTCAGGTGAGGTTTTTTCAAATTTTAGATTGTAGTGAAGCATTAGGTACTTGTTGTACAGATTATGGTTTACTTACTATTTTAGATATTTCTAAAAAAGTGTTGGATTTAATACAGTTAGTAGCGCCTATTCTTTTGATGGTTGCGCTTGCTATTCAATTTACACAATTATTAGTAAACCCTGATGATAAAAAGAAAACAAAAAGTTTAATCAATAAGTTTATTGCAGCACTTCTTTGTTTTTTTGTTCCATATTTAGTGGATTTATCTTTGAGTTTATTGCCATCTGATATAGAGAGCTTTCAACTTGGTGCTTGCTGGGATACTGCAAATATTTCTAGAGAATTGTTAAGAGATTCTAATAGTACTTATGTTTCTACTTCGAATAAACAACCACAATCTTTTATCCTTGAATCACAACTTCCACAGTTGACGCCAGGAGATTCTAGTACTGGTAGTATTACAGGTAGAGCGATTGTTGCTTATGCAATGGAATTTGTAGGGCAAGAGTATCGATATGGTGGCAGCTGGAATGGAGAGAAGCCTTATACTCCTACTGATTGTAGCGGTTTCGTACAAGGTGTGTTTTCTCACTTCGGAATTCAACTACCAAGGGATACTAGATCACAATGGGCTGCTACTAATACTTATACTTTAGTTACGGATGGTAGTATTAAGGCTGGAGATGTTGTTATGTTTGATGGTCATGTTGGAATACTTACTGGTAATGGTGAAGAAATGGTTCACGCTAGTAATTCTAGACCATATCCAAACGGGGGAGTTAAGGTTTCTAGTACTTATCAATATCGAAGTGTATTAGGTATTATGAGAATTAATGGTGTTAATTAGGAGGGCTTATGTTTGGAGTTGTCCAGGAAGAAAATGAAAAGCCTAAAGTAAGGCAGACTAACAATTATAATTTTTCAAAAATTCCTTTTCGTTTAAAAAAAATATTGCCATGGTTAGGATTGATTATTTTAATCGTTTTATTGGTAGGGTATTATTTATATAAGAATTATTATCGTAATTATAATTATATTAAAGTGGATACTGATCAATATTTGGTTTATACCAAGTCTAGTTCCTATAATAGTCAAAATATGCGTAATGAAATTCCTTTTATTAATATTGATAGTCTGGATGCGAAGCTTGTTAATCAAACTATAGAAGAATATGCAGAATCTTTTTTGCAAAATAAAGATAATTTATTTGTTTATGATTCTCAGGTTAATGGAGAAGTGTTGTCTGTATTAATAAAAATGAAAGATTATAGTGATGGATATTCTTATCCTGAGGCAGAGTTCCATACTTATAATTTTGATTTAACTACACAAACTTTGATGGATGATGATGACGTATTATCTTTATTTGATGTTAGTAGTGGGGATGTTTCTGAGAAAATACAAAAACAATTTGAAGAATATTATCAGAAAGAAACAGAAGAAGGATATCTTATTGCGGAAGAATGTAATTATGAGTGCTTTTTAAATTGGCGTGGTATTAATAATTATATGGACGATGTACATTATTATATTCGTGATGGTAGTTTGATTGCTTATCGTGGATTTAGTATTTATTCTGTTTTTTCAGAAGAAGAGTTTTTTGATGATGAAAGTTATGAATTTAAAATTACTGATTAAGCAAGTGTTCTTGCTTTTTCTTTTCTTTTTTTTAGTGTTGCTATATAATAAAGGCGAGGTGTATTATGAAAGTATTAGTTGAAGTTGCTAGTAAAAATATTGAAGAGTATGTTGATAAATGTGATGCTTTATTACTTGGAATTCATAAGTTTTCGGTTATGAATATGGTTAGTTTTACTGTAGATGAGATTAAAGATATTGTCTTAAAATATCCTCAGTTAGAAATATTTGTTAAAATGGATAAGAATATTTTTAATGAAGAGATTGAAGAGGTTAGACAGTGTTTAACAGAACTTAATGATATTCCTATTCATGGAGTGTTCTTTTATGATTTAGCGTTATTAGAGCTTAAAGATGAACTTTCTTTATCTTTTGATTTGGTATGGAGTCAGACTCATATGGTTACTAATTATAGAACTTGTGATTATTATTATCAAAAGGGTGTTCGTTATGCTTTACTTTCTAAAGAGATTACTTTAGATGAGATAGTTGAAATTGCAGAAAAGTCTTCTATTCAGACAATTGTTGAAGTGGTTAGTTTACCTAGTGTTGGTTTTAGTCGACGAAAGTTAGTTCATAATTATTATGAATATTACCAAGAACAGGGAACAAGTTCTCTTACTGTTTTAGAGAAAGTTACCAATAAGAAGTATCTAGTGAAGGAAGAAGAGAATGGTACTGGCTTTTTATTAGATGAAGTTTTAAATGGTACTTCTGTTATTTCTTCTTTATATCAAGCAGGTGTTGATTATGTTTTATTTAGAGAAGAAGGTATACCATCTTTTTTAGAATTAATCAGTGATACTAAAAAGTATATTTCTTTAGATTGTAGTGATACTTCTTATGTTGAAAAATATAAAAAGTTAGGGGATAATACAGGTTTCTTTTTTAAGAAAACTATCTATAGGGTGAAGAAATGAAAAAAATAGAATTACTTTCTCCTGCTGGAGATTTGGAACGATTAAAAGTTACTTTATTATATGGAGCAGATGCGGTTTATGTTGGAGGAGAAAAATATGGACTTAGAGCGAATGCTACGAATTTTACTTTAGAGCAGATTAAAGAAGGATGTCAGTTTGCTCATAATTTAGGAAAGAAAGTCTATCTTACTTTAAATATTGTTTTTCATAATGAAGATATGGACGGAGTAGAAGAGTATATTTCATCTGTAGTAGATTGTGGAATTGATGCGTTTATTGTTAGCGATCCATTTATTATATCTTATATTAAGTTGCATTTTCCACAGGTAGAAGTTCATTTATCTACACAGGACTCTACGACTAATTATAAAGCAGTAGAGTACTTTAAAAAAGAGGGAGTGGACCGTGTTGTTTTAGCACGTGAGGTATCTTTAAATGAGATGAAGGAGATTATCGATAAGACAGGTATTGATATTGAAGTATTTATTCATGGTGCTATGTGTACTTGTTATAGTGGTCGATGTGCGTTATCTAATTATGTTACTAATCGTGATGCGAATCGTGGAGGATGTGCTCAAGTTTGTAGGTTTTCTTTTGCTGTAGATGGCAAAAAAGATTTTACTTTTGCTACCAAAGATAATAATTTAGCTAGATATATTGGTAAGTTAATCGATATTCATGTTACTAGTTTAAAAGTAGAAGGCCGTATGCGTTCTTTATATTATCTAGCAACTGTTATTGGTACTTACCGAGAGATTATTGATTGTTATTATTCTGGCAAATTAACAGAAGATAAATTGAAGGTACTTGAAGAAAGACTTGCTAGAGTTGCTAATCGTGAGGTTTCTACGCATTATTTATTAAAAGAAGCAGATGCAAGTGATCAATATTATACTGGTAGAAATGAAGCTAGTAATCAAGATTATTTAGGACAAGTTATCTCTTATGATAACGAGAGTAAATTAGTAAAATTTTATGAGAGAAATTATTTTGAAGTAGGAGATATGGTAGAGTTATTTACTCCTAAGGGAGATAGAGTATCGTTTATGGTAGATAAGTTATATGATCAAGATATGAATGAAGTAGAGGTTGCTAGACACCCTGATAATATTTATTATTTATCTTTAGATACCGATATTTCTATTGTTACTTATTCGATGATAAGACTACTTTCTTCTAGGAGGTGATAGTATGGATAAATTTGAAGTAATTAAGAAAAATTTTTTAGCAATAGAGAAGACATATTCTCCATATGCTACGAAGAGTAGTGAGATGGTTCGTTTTTTTCCTATTGAAGATGACATTAGAGCACCTTTTTTTCGGGATGTTGACCGTATTATTCATGCGTTAAGTTATACTAGATATGCTGATAAAACGCAGGTGTATTCTTTTAAAGAGAACGATCATATTAGTGAGAGAATGTTACATGTTCAATTAGTTAGTAAGGTTGCTAGAACGATTGGTAGAGCACTTAATCTTAATTGTGATTTGATTGAGGCAATTGCTTTAGGACATGATGTTGGTCATACTCCTTTAGGACATACTGGAGAAGCGTTACTTAATGAGATTTCTATGCAAGAGCTGGGTGAAGTATTTGCTCATAATATTCAAGGCGTTCGTCATTATATGGAAGTAGAAAATTATGGAGAGGGACTTAATCTAACTATTCAGGTTTTAGATGGTATTATGTGTCATAATGGAGAAATGTTATCTAATGTTTATATGCCAGTTAAGAAAACAAAAGAAGAGTTTTTAGCACAATATCAGAATGCTTATCATGATTTAGAAACATCTAGTCACAATCGTCCTATGACTTTGGAAGGTTGCGTTGTTAGAATTAGTGATATTATTGGTTATATTGGTCGTGATATTGAAGATGCTATCGAACTTGGATTATTTAAAAGAGATGAACTTCCTAAAGAAATTACAGATGTCTTAGGAAATACAAATAGTCAAATTATGAATACTGTTATTTTAGATATTATAGAAAATAGTTTAGATAAACCTTATATTGCTTTAAGTGATAAAGTTTACCATGCTTTATTTGCTTTAAAGAAATTTAATGGTAAAAATATTTATAGTAAAAGTATGAGTCCTAACGATATTGCATATTATCGAGAGGGAATGAATAAGATATATCATCTTTATCTAAATGATATTCAACAGAAGAATAATGCTAGTATTATTTATACTTTGTTTTTAAACTCTCAAAGTTCTAGATATCTTACTTCTACTAGTGATAAACGTATGGTTATCGACTTTATTGCAGGAATGACTGATGATATGTTTATACGTGAGATTAAGAAAGCAAGATAAGGCTTGCTTTTTTTTTGAAAATATGGTATAATGGTGCTACTTTCTTGGGAGGAATATATATATGAAAGATTATTCAGGATTAGATAAAAAATTAGATAAAGAAATGGATAAAAGTACTTATATTACTGATATTGAAACTAATAATAGAAAAAATGAAATCCATGTTACTTTTGCTGACGGGTTTGAGCTTGACAATGTAGCTTTGACTCAGGGTAATATTGATAAGATTGAAGAGGCTTTACAAGAGCAAAAACAGTTCTGGGTTCAAAATTTACCTAGATTAAAGCATACACAAAAAGTAGGATATATTAAAAGAATTGCTGCTAGTGTTATGGTTACTGCTGGTAGTACTGCTATTGCTTTACAAGCTACTGATAATCCAGCAGTTATTGCTACGGTAGCTGGAGCTGTTTTTATAGGAGGATTTCTATTAGCTGTTAATTATAAGAGTAAGGCTTCAGAACTTATTCACGAAGTTAAAGATTTAGAATATCGTGATAAACATGAAGAAGATGTTCAAGTATTCTTGCATACTTCTCCTAATGCTTATTTAGCATTTGACGGAGATGAAGAGGAACAATGTCATAGAGCTAATGAGATTTATTCTATGATGAGTCAAGGTGTAAATCCTAATTCTCTTTATGCTAGAGAGATTGGTATTGGACTTACTGATCAAGAGTTTAAAAGTGCAGTTAAATTAGATGCAAAACAGAAGAAACTTGGACTTACTTATACAGATGGTTATCGTTATCAACCTAAAAATAATGAGTAATAAATTCTTTGCAATACTACTTGCATATCTTTTTTAAATGTGATATACTATCGCAAGTTGAGTTTAAAAAATAACACATTAGAGGTGATTAATTATTATGAAAAATAAAAACACAGTTTATTTGACACAAGAGGGTTTGGATAATTTAAAAAATGAATTGGATGACTTAATCAATGTAAGACGTCCAGAGAATGTTCAAGCTATTAAAGAAGCTCGTGCGTTAGGTGATTTATCAGAAAATGCTGAATATGATGCTGCTCGTAATGAGCAAGCAGTTATTGAAGCTAGAATTAAACAACTTGAGAAGATGTTAGAAAACGTATCTATTATTGCAGATGTTTCTACTGATTCTGTTGGTATTGGTAATACAGTATCTATTAAATATGTTGATGATGATGAAGAAGATGAATATAAAATAGTAGGTAGTCAAGAAGCTGATCCATTTGAAAGTAAGATTTCTAATGAAAGTCCTATTGCTCAGGCTTTATTTAACCATAAAGTTGGCGATATTGTTACTGTAAATAGTCCTAACGGGGCTTATCAAGTAGAAATTATTGGTATTGAATAAATGAAGATTTTCTTCATTTATTTTTTTTGGCAAAATAACTTTTAAAAAGTGTAAAAGTACGGTATACTGATTATAAAGTAAGAATAGAGGGTGTTTTTATGATCATTAGAAAGCCGTACGCATTTTTAATTAAGAACTTTAAAAAGATACATATCTTTTTATTACTTCTATGTTGTTATATCTATTATAAAAATACACAGACAAGATCTTTTGTTTCTGAGTTTTTGCAATTGGGAACTTATGATTCTTATTATGAACCTATTACTGATTATGTTTCAGGACTTGCTATCATAAGTTTATTAATTGTTATTGGTCTTTCTCTGGCGTTAGTTATTGTGTTAAGGCATAAGAAGAAGCCATGGAAATTATATATTATTCCTGTTTTGTCTTATTCTTTTATGTTGATTGTATTTTTGTTTACTATTTCTTATTTTAACGGGTATGAGGATGGAACTGGTACTACTGTTATTCGAGCGATTAATGATTTGTTATTTATGAGTGCTATTCCTCAATATGTTGTTATTATTATATTTTTAATTCGTATCTTTGGAATTGATTTAAATAAATTTGATTTTAAATCTGATGAAGAGTATTTAGAACTAAGTAATGAAGATAAAGAAGAAATTGAAATTAGTATTAATATTGATAAAGAAAGTTTTCGTAGAACATTTAAGAGACTGTTACGAAATATAAAATATATTTATGAAGAACATAAATTGATTGTACATGTTCTTGCAGTTATTTTGTTAATTATTAGTTTGGCGTCTATTTATAATTATGTCTTTATTGTACATAAGTCTTATCGTGAAGGTGATGTTATTGAGACTAACGGTTATTCGATTGATGTTCACCATAGTTATTTTACTAATAAGGATTATCATGGAAAAGTTATTTCTAAAGGAAGTAATTTTGTCATTTTAGATGTTACTATTCAAAATAATGCCTCTGAGAGAGAAGTTAATTTTAATCGGTTTCATATTATGAATCGTACACATAATTATTCACCAACTTATCGTACGTATGCTGTTGATTTTCAAGATTTAGGTACTATTTATGATAAGTTGACTTTAAAAAATGGTGAGAAAAAAAGAATGCTTCTAGTATATAAAGTAGATAAAGAATTAGATTCTGATAAGTTTGTTCTTTATTACCAAGAAATTGAAAATAATAAACCATATTTAAGAAAAATTAAGTTAAATATGGAAGATTTAAGTACGATAGATAAGCAGAAAGAAAAATCTTTAAAGGAAAATCAAATTATTTCTGTTGGCGATGATAGTTATTCTTTTTCTATTGAGGAGTATTTGATTACTAATCAAATTTCTTACAATACAAGATATTGTTCTAGTAATTATACATGTTATTCTAAAGCAAATATAGTACAAGCCAAGGCAGGTAAGTTATTGTTACAAATTTTCTTTACTTCTGGTACGTTTACAGGTAAAGATTTCGTTGACTTTTCTATGGAATATGGTAAAATTGTTTATATAGATAATAAAGGTAAGTCTCAAGATGTTTCTATTGTGGATGCTATTAATCGTAGTTATGATGGTAATTATATGTATTTAGAAGTTCCAGAGGGATTACAAGAGGCTAGTGAGATTCGGTTGGTATATACAGTTCGAAATAAGGAGTATACTTATAGGTTAAAATGAGGAGAGTTCTATGGCTATGGATAAGAAGAAGATGACTAAGTATCTTAAATTGGCGGTTGTTATTATTGTGGTAGTACTATTTATATGGTTTTTAATATTAAATCCTTTAATTACCTTTAAAGGGTATGAAAATCAAGTAGAAGATGCTGCTAAGAGATATTTTGAAATTAATTCTAGTCAATTACCAACCGGTACTAGGGTTAAGACACTTAGTGTTCAGGATTTGTTTACGCAAGCTTATTTAAAAGAAGATTTCTATGTTCCTTTTTCTAAAAAGCCTTGTTCTATTACGGAGAGCTGGGTGAAAGTTAGAAAAGAAGACGGGGAATATAAATATTATACATACTTAAAATGTGGAGTGATATCTTCTATTGTTGATCATAAGGGACCAGAAATTACTTTAAATGGTGATGATTCTATTACGATTGATCAAGGAAGTAAATATGAAGAATTAGGAGTTAAAAGTGTCGTTGATAACTCTGATGGAAAAATGAATGTCGATGATGTTACCATTGATGCTAGTGATGTTAATACTGATGTTACTGGTACTTATGAAGTAATTTATAGTATTAAAGATAGTTTAGATAATGAAACAAAGAAAATCAGAACTGTCAATGTTGTTTCTAGATTGGAAAGTTTAGTTAAGAAAGAAACTAATGATTCTGGTACTTATACTGGAGTTAATCCAAATAATTATATGTATTTTTCTGGTATGTTATTTAGAATTATTGGACTTGATGGTGATAATGTAAGAATTGTTACTGAACAAGATATTAGTAATGTTAATTATTCTGCTATTGATGAATGGTTAGATTATTATTATGATCATTTAACTAAAGATGCTAAAAAATATATTGTTGAAAATAAATATTGTAATATGGATGCTGACGATGGAAGTATAGGAAGTATTACTGAGTGTAGTTCTTATACAGATTCTAAAAAAGTTTCTATTTTATCTGCTAGTGATATTAATAAAGTAGGAGCTATTACAGAGAATTATTTATTCCCTGATAGTATTTCCTGGGTGAGAAATAGTAAAAATGATTCAGAAGCTTATACTGTTAGAAATCGATTCTATAATTCAGAGTCTAAATATATGAGCTTTAGTAAAGATTATAATTTTGGTGTTCGTCCTGTTATTACTATTAAAGGTGATGCCTTGGTAGTAGATGGTGATGGTACTAAAGATCATCCTTACTCTATAGGAGACTTCAAATATGCTAAAACTAATGATTTAGTTAATACTCGTTATACTGGTGAATATATTTCTTATTCTGGTATTTTATGGAGAATTATTGATGTAGATAGTGATGGTACTACGAAAGTAATTGCTAATACAACACTTTATAATAATGGTGAGAGAGTGTTAACGTTCTATGATACTAATGCTACTGCTAAAATATATAATCCTACTCAGAGTGGAAATGTAGGGTACTTTATTAAGAATCAAGCAAGTCAATTTATTGATACAGAATATTTTGTAAATAAACAAATAGAAGTACCAATTTATAAAAATGATATTAAATATGGACAAGAGAGTACTACTAAGAAATATAAAGTAAAACTATCTGCTCCTAATATGTATGAAATGTTTAGTGCTTTTGATTATAATGATAAAGCAATGAAGTCTTACTGGTTAATTAATTCTTCTAGAAGACAATATACAAAAGCTGTTGTTTCTGATATTGGAGTTGTAATGTATGGAGACTTATACGATTATGATGAGTATGGAATACGTCCAGTTGGATATTTAAATAAAGATTGTGTTATTGTTCGTGGTCAAGGAACAATGGATAATCCATATACAATAACGAAGTAAGCGGGTGAAGACAGTGAAGCAGAGAAGTAAGATGTTAATTATGAAAAAAAAGAAGTTATTTCTATTTTTAGGAATTCTTTCTTTTTTATGTTTATTAGTTGCAATTTTCTTCTTGTTATTTTATGATTATTATCCAGTAAAAGCTAGGACAGAAAAAATTGAGACATATGCACAAAATGATACTGATGATTATACTACGATAGGATGGCTTAGGGTGCAAGGTACGGATATTGATTATCCAGTTATTTATGCGCCCGGGTATGACTTTAGTGGTAAGACAGATAATTTTGTTTGGAATGAAGTTAATAGTGATGAGTTATTAAATCAAGTTACTATTAGCGGTCATAATATTTTGAATCTTTCTAAGAATCCTTTGGTTGCTGATAAAAATCATCAAAGATTTGAACAGTTAATGAGTTTTACTTATTTGGATTTTGTCAAAGATAATAAATATATTCAATATACTTTTAAAGGTCAAGATTATATTTATAAAATATTTTCAGTTTCTTATACTGAACGTGATAATATTCCTAAGTTTACTAGGGAAGATCTTACATCTGAGGAGATGAATGAGTATATTGAGCAATCACTTGAAGATAGTATCTTTAAGTTTGATATAGATGTTAATGAAAATGATAAAATTTTATCTTTAGTTACTTGTACTAGGATGTATGGACGTTATAATGATATTGAGTTTAAAGTGGATGCTAGATTGGTACGTCGCGGTGAGTTAAAATTGAATTATGATGTATCTGCAACGGAAAAGTATCAAGAAGTTAAAGATATTATGGAAGGCGGGGAAAATAATGGAAAAGCATAAAAAGATTTTAAAAAGGGCTTTGTTGGTTATTGTATTAGTCTTTGTAGCTTTCTTTGGTTTCCGTGAAATCATGAGTTTTGTTTCTGATTCTGTTGATACAGATTCTTCTGATATTCAACGTAGGGAGGCAACTCAAAATACTACCGATGGTGCAACTTGTGGATCTTCAGAAGAAATGAATGGTCATTATAGTCCGAAAGTTTCTTTTGATGTAAATGCTAGAACTGCTACTATTACTGTAAAAAATGGTAGCTTTAGAGTTACAGCTGTTAGTGATCAAAGTTTATTGGTTGAAGATCCTACGACACTTGGAATTTTATCTCCAAATAGTCCTATGGTTATTCACTATGGTAATTTTTCTGCGGATGTAGTTTTACACTTTGTGTTGGCTGAGACTGATGATAAGTGTCTTTCTTATGATGAGGCTACAGAAATTAATTCTGCAGGTGAGAAAGTAGGAACTTATGAGTTTGATATGACTTTACAATTAAAAGCTCAACAAGAAACTCCTAAGAAAACTAATGAAAACTATAATGGTATCTGTGCTGCTTTTAGAAATGGTACTGATTATGAAACATATAAAGATGTTTTGTCTAGTGCTGGAGTAAATAAAAGTAAGTTTGAAAATTATAACTATGCTGCTGTAAGTGCTAATGGAAAGAGAGAATATGAACAATTATTATCTTATTGTTTTAATTCAGATGCAGTTAATTTTAACTATACTGAAGCACAGGTTGCTTCTATGATTAATTCTTCTATTGATATTTGGAGAAAGAAAGAAGCTACTGGTGCTGATACTCCAGTGTCAGAAGACTTTATGGCTGCATTTAACGATGCAAAACAAAGAGCACTTTCTTTAGGGCATGATTATTCTAGTCGTGTTTCTAATGGTAGTTTAGATGATTCTCGTTTTGGATTAGTTTGTGATTGGACAAAGAAAGCAACTGGAAGTACTGGTGATGCTTACTATGTCAATAAGGATTACTATTATGCCAGAGAAGAAGATTCAGAAAGTGTAACTTATAATTATCATTATACTGGTACTAGTCAAAATACTTCTGGTGCTACTGAGACTGTTGCAGGTGGTTCTTGTAATAGAGTATGTGAAGAGTCTGTTGTTGTTGAATACGGACCTCCAGTTGCTTCAAAAGCAGGTCTTTGTTTTGAATATAAAGTAAAAGTTACTAGTAGGGTAGTATGTGAGACTGATACTTCTGGTATTACAGCACCTACTACACCAGAGATTTGTACTCCTGTTCCTGTTTGTAATCAAATTTCTGGTCTTACTCATCAAGGTGGACCAAATGAGGAGTTTGAACAATGTATTCAAGAGTGTGATGGTGGAAAATATTCTGCAAGTTGTAGTAATAAATGTTATCAAGAAGCGTATGGCGATGATGAGGATACAGCAATCGATCCTTTAGCAATTCGTTATGGTGAAGATAATGTTGCTCAAAAGATGTGGAGCTCTACTTTCCCTGGTTATGAAGGTCGTTATCAATGGGAGAATGGTAGCATCGTCTGGGTAGGTAGCGGTTATGCTCGCTGGTATCAAGTTTTTGAAGATACTAAAACTCAGGCAGATCATGGTAGATACAATGTATATGATGGATTTAAGAAACATGATTATGGAAATGGTGTTGTTTGTGATGATAACTGTGTTTGGACAGGCTGTGATGAGAATGATTATTTAAATGAAGAAGATGCTGCTGCAGATACAGTTGAAAACTTAAAGAAATATAATCAAGCAATTTCTTTATGTCAAGCATCTGCAAGTTGTACTACTAAAACTGCATATTTTGAAATTAGTGTTGATTATACACATGATGTTAATGGAGTTGAAACAGAAGAGACAATTTCATTCCCTTATAATTCTAGTGAACCATCAAAATTACCAAGTTTAGGTCAAGGTCAAGAAACTGCTAGTCCAGGTCATACTGAAATATTCTTAAGTGATGGAGCAGATTATAACGGTTATGATGGATGTTATGTAAGTTCAAGTGAAAGAAACTGGTATCAAGCAGAATGGGGATTCCCTGGTACTTGGATTAATAATAAGTCAGGTGATATTACTTTTGTTGATAAGACTGGTAATAATGCATGGCATCTAAAAGAAGATAAATTCTGTATTCCAAGTGATGCTAAGAGTGTTAATACTCTTTGGTGGGAATGGAGTGAATTAGGTGATCAATGTTATCCTGCTGATCGAATTTCTAATGATATAGATTACAATATTCATGCATCTACTACTGATTTTGGATTCTTCGGATGGAACTTTGATTTCGAATGTTTCTATGCTCTTAGAAATGAAGTTTGTGATATTGATACAAATGGATGCTGTAATCCTCCGGGTGATCCTGGAAATCCTGGTGACCCTGGCGATCCAGATGATCCTGGTGATCCGACTGCCACGGTTTATGATTATGCATTTAGAATTGTAGAAACTTCTGATTTATTCCCTGAGCCAGAAGAAAGTACTGATAGTAATACTCCAACTATTTCTGGTGTTGGACGTCAACCTGGTTATAACTGGACTTTAGGAATGAGTTCTGAAGATACTTCAATCTTGACATCATTAAATGCTAAGAACCCTGATTATAAGATTGATCCATTAGCTTTGATTGATAATATTCAGTCAAGACAAAATATTTATAGTGATGATACTTATGTAGATTATAAGTTTGTTCTAGATACTGAAACATTATCTAAGATTCGTTCATTTAATAGAAATAAAAAGTATACTGATTTTGATGGAACCTTTAGAACTAAGAATGGTCTTACTGTTTACTATAGTGATTTATGGAGTGAAATTAGTGATGCTATTATTACTAGAGGTACTCCAGGTGTCAATAACGAAAGGGAGGGATAATAGTTTATGAATAAAGCGATGTTAACTGTTGGTATTATCATCTTGAGTTTAGCGACACTTTTAATGATAAATATTATTACAAACTATTCATCAGGTAGTGAGTTAGATTACTACCTGGTGAAAGAAACTGCAGAAGCTGCGATGATAGATGCTGTTGATGTTAAATATTATCGTGAAAATGGATTGCTTCGTGTTGATAAAGAAAAATTTGTTGAAAGTTTTCTTCGTAGATTTGCTGATTCTGTTGATAATACTAGAAACTATCAAGTTGCCTTTTATGATTTAAATGAAGTTCCTCCTAAAGTTAGTGTTAAGGTTGATTCTTCTACTGTTTTAAGTTTTAACGGGGATAATCTTGAGATGTCAACAACATTAGATGCTATCTTAGAAAATACTTATAAATCAGATCCATTAGTTACTAATGAACTTAAAGATCCAGAAAGTGACTTTGGAAAAGCAATTGAATAAAAAGTGGAAGGAGAGGATAAAGTGGGAAATTTTAGTAACGGAATAAAAAAATTCTTATCTAATAAAAATACTGTTACAGTTGTAGGTGCTATCGTTGCTGTAGTGGTATTATATGTAGCATATTCAATGCGTGTTAATGCTGCTGTTAACCCTATTAGTGTTCCTTATGCTAAGGAACAAATTAATCCTGGAACACAAATTACTGAAGATATGGTAGGAACTATGCAAGTTCCTCCTTCTATGATCCAGGATGGTGTTATTACTAATCAAGCAGAGGTTATTGATAAATATTCTAATGCTGATACTTTGATACCTGAAGGTAGTTTATTCTTTACTCGACAAGTAGTTGAAAAAGAACAATTACCTGCTAATATTATTTTGGATTATCCAAAAGGTTATGTTTTATATAATATGCCTGTTAATATTGAAAGTACTTATGGTAACTCAATTTACCCTGGTAACTATATCGATATTTATTTGAAGGCAGTTCATAAAGTAGCTGAAGGACAAACTGCTACTAATGATGAGATTATGTATGGTAAGCTTATCGAGAATGTTAAAGTATTAGCAGTTAAAGATTCTTCTGGACAAGCTGTATTTACAAACTTAGACGAACAAAGAACTCCTGCAATGATAGTCTTTGCAGTACCAGAAGAACATTATCTTTTATTAAAGAAAGCTAGTTATTTACAAACTTATGATTCTGAACTTGTTCCAGTTCCTACAAATGAAAGTTTAAAAGATGAACCTGGAGATTTGGAAATCAGTAGTTCTACTTTACGTGATTGGATTAATACAGTTACATATTGGGATGAAGGTATGTAATAGCTAGTATGGAATAAAAAGGAGTGGGTCATATGAACGAGAATATTTTTGATAAACTGGATTTTGGACCATTACGTCCTTTACTAGATAATGATGATATTACAGATATTTCTTTTGATAATAATGGTCAGATTTGGGTTCGTTCGCTAACTCAAGGATCTTTGAGAGTTGAGGTTCAAGGACTTACACCTGAATTTGTTGAAAAACTTGCTTTTCAGTGTTCGAATGTCATGGGAACAACATTTAATAATGCTAAACCATTTTTGGATGCTGAGTCTGCTGAATTACGTTTGAACTTTGTACATCCATCTATTGCAACAAATGGAATAGCAATGGTTATTCGTAAGACGCCAGCTAAGATACGATTAGAAAAAGAAAAATTATTGAAGGATGATTACTTTACTCAGGATATTCATGATATTTTGATTAAGTGTGTTGAAGGACATTGTAACATTATCGTTTGTGGAGAGACTGGTTCTGGTAAGACGGAGTTTGTTAAGTATCTTGCTAGTCATACTCGTACAGATGAGAAAATTATTACGATTGAGGATACTTTGGAGTTACACTTGGATCGTATCTTTCCACAACGTGATATTGTTGCGATGAAGACGAATAATGTTGCTAGTTATACTGATGTTTTAGTTACTTGTATGCGTCAGAATCCAAAGTGGATATTACTATCCGAGGTTCGTAGTGCAGAAGCTGTTTCTGCAGTGCGTAACTCTATTTCTTCAGGACACAATATCTTATCTACTATTCATGCTGATAAGGCTTCAGCTATCCCTTATCGTATGTATAGTTTGATGGAGACAGATTTGGATGTTAATCAATTCCTGAATACAATTTATAGATATATTCAAATTGGTGTACATATTAAGGCATACTATAGTAAAGAAAAAGGAAAATTTCATCGTGAGGTGGATGAGGTTTGTGAGTTTTATGTTGATGAGGATAATAAACCGCAATGTAGGATTCTTTATCAAAAGTTATTTGGTCAGGAACCTGTTATGCGTAAACCTAGTCCACATTTAATTGAGTACTTAGAAAATCAAAATATTGATATTTCTGCTATTACGGGACATTTAAGTGATGATTTACCATTTAAGGATGATCTTGGAAGAGAAGAGTATATGGAAAGTTATCGACATGATAATAGTGATGCTAATGGTGATAATGCTACTAATACTTCAGAGGTTATAGATAATTCTAATGATATATCTTTAGCTACTACTGATGATGTTTCTAATACTTCGAATGATGTTGATGTTACTCTTACTCAAGACCATAATGATGATACGGGAGAAGGGCAGGGTTCTGTTAGTTTACCTATTTCTGCTGATGAAGTTGCAATCGTTACCGACAATGTAGATGTTAATAACAATAATTCTGTTAGTTTACCTACAGAAGATGTTGAAGTTGTTATTCCAACTCCTGCTCCCGATGTTTCTCCAAGCGTTACTTTAGAAGTTCCGTCGGTTGATAATACTAGTCAAAATATAATGACGGATGATCAAGTATCATCGGAAGTTAATCCTACTGTTACTAGTACTGATGAGAATTCTCTTCCAATAGAAAAGACAGCTAGTGATCAAGTTATTGCTACTAATCAAGCAGTAGAGTTACCTTCCACCGTAGATTTTTCTTCATTAGATAATTTGGAATAGAGAGGAGTGAAGTTTATGTATTTAGAAGAATTAATATTTCTACTTGTACTTGTATTATTAATATTTTTATACCGTAATTATAAAGGACAAAATATTGGTAAATTTATAACTGGTCAAGTACAAGGTGTTTATGATAAATTTGCTCCTTATTCCTTTAAAGTAGTTCGTGAGAAGACAAAAGAATTAGGCCAGGAATATACAGCTAGACAATATATGATACAGGTTATAGTTATGGCATCATTTACTGGTGTTGTTAGTTATTTATATTTTTATAACTTATTTATTTCCTTAGTTTATATTATTGTTGTCATTATGTTTATACCTTATTTATCCTATTTAAGATGTAAACGTATTTATAGTGAATTTATCTTTGAGCAAATTCAAGTTTATACTTCTAATACTATTATGGAATTTGCAACAACACAGTCTTTTGTTAAAGCATTAGAAGGTGTTCGTAATTCTGGAATTTTGGAAGATCCTGTTAAAAGTGATGTTGATCATATGATACAACTTGCCTATCAAAATGGTAGTATTGATGAAGCATTAGCATATATGAGTGGATTATATCCCTATTATATTGTAAAAAATATGCATCAGTTGTTTTTACAAATTACTAAAGAAGGTGCTAGAAACTCAATGGAATCTTTAGATAATATGCAACTTGATATCGATATGCTGGTTGAAAGTGTTTATCGTGACCGTATAGAGCGTGCTTCTTTTCATAAATCATTTTTACAATTTGGTATCATGCTTTACTTAATGGTTATGTTAGTTCAATATCTATTAGGTAGAGAGACTTATTTAATATTGTTAGAGCGTTGGTATATTAAAGTACTATTACATGGTGTGCTAATCGTTAATACTATTTTCTTATTAAAGGGAGAAAAATATTATAATGAGAATGTAGGTGCTGAATAATGGTAGAGATAGTTGTTGTTGGTGCTATTATTATATTTATTCTGATATATAATAATACTATTGATAAAAATAAGTTTATTGCAGATAATGAAAAATATTTTAATATTTTAAGAGAAGAGGATTATGACTTTTTAGTATATGCTAGATATGGTGAAGATGTAGATCCTAATCAATTATTTAGAAAAAGAATTTTTTATGCTTTGATTGCAGGTATCGTCTTTTTATTTATATTTTTAAATCAATTATCTTTTCTTAATGTAGTATTTTGTATTGTAGTTGCAGCATTAATTTTTAAAATGCCATATATGAATTTGAAGTCTTTTTATAAAGCTCATTTGCATGATATTGACGTTATGTTGCCATACTATTTAAAGAGTTTGGAAATTTTAATTCAGCATTATACAGTTCCCGTTGCTTTAGGTAAGTCTATCGATGATGCGCCAGAGATTTTTAAACCAGGACTTCGAAAATTAATTGAACGTATTAATTCCGGAGATTCTACTATTGATCCTTATATGGAATTTGCTAATACGTATCCAGTTAGAGATTCTATGCGTATGATGCGTCTACTATATCGTCTTGGACTTGGTTCTCAAGAAAGAAAGCAAGAACGTTTGATGATGTTTTCTAGAACGGTTTCTAATTTACAAAATAAAGCTCGTGAGACTAAATATAAAGAGCGTCTAAATCATATGGAAAATCAGACAATGGTTATGCTTGTTGTAACTGGTGCTGGTACTATGGTTGTTATCTTAATTTCTATGATGATGATGTTTAATATGTAAAATTTGAATTGTAAAATATTTTAAAATATATTGTTAAATATAAGTTATCTTGTTATAATATAAATGTATATCATATATACAATAGAGAAAGGATGTGTGTTTTTAGATGAAAGCAGCAACAGGTGAATTAAACTTAACAGTTATTACTCTTATTGCAATAGCAGCAATTATTGGATTTTTCTGGATTATGTGGCCAACTATCCAACAAGCTATTAATAAACAATGGGGTAATATTTCTGGTGATTATAATGGATATATTATTGTTGAAAGAAGATAAAAAAAGGCAGGTGTAGAAGATGCGGGATGCTTATGGTGGTATTGTCAATTTAGCGATGATTGTAGTTTTCCTTCTTTTGGTATGTGGTTATTTGGCATTTAATGTAAACTACACAAAAGCGTTCCGTGTCAAAAACTATATTATTACTACAATGGAACAATATGAAGGTAATTGCGATAGTGAATCTAGTGCTTGTGCTCAAAAAATAAATAATTATATACGTCAAATTGGTTATAGTGCACCTGATTTTGATTTAACTAGAGATGGTTATACTTGTCATTTAGGGTACTGCTATAAGGAATTTGAAGTAGGTGCAGAAGCAGGTGCTGTTCAAGAAAATGCAGATAAGGTTTATTATAGAGTAGTTACTCAAATTAATATTGATATTCCTATTATTAATAAAATTATGCCTAATTTAAGAATTTTTCAAGTTTCTGGTAATACAAAGTTGATTACACCATTTAATTAGAATAGGGTGATTACATGAATGTTATTGTTAGTAATGAGCAACGAAATGTTTTATCAGGTTTAGATATAGATGTTATTAAGAACATTTCTGGTGAATATGAAGCTAGTGAATTAGTAGAAATGTTTAAAAATTTCTTTTATAATAAAATGGTTTTGGATGTTACTGCTATAAAAGATTATCATAATATTAAAAATTTCCAAGTAATAGCCATGGGACTTGATGTTGAGAAAATAGTTTTCTTTTTACCAGAAGGTACGGATGTATGTACCTCTAATTTTTTATCTAAACTAGTGTCCATGGGAATTTATAATTTTACTACTAATATTGAGGGAATAAAATATTTATTAGAACATCCTAATTCTTATAAGGAAGTAGCTCATATTCAGCAGTTAAATGAGGTTTCTACTGCAATTACGGAGAGAGTAGAAAATGGTTCTAATATTCTTGGTATTAGAAATGTTACTGAGCATGCGGGTGCTACTACCTTTGTATACATATTGAAAAAAGAGTTAAAAGCTCGTTTTGGTGATAGTATTATCGCTATAGAAATCAACAAGAATGATTTTCAATATTTTGGTGATAAGAATATGATTTCTATTACTGCGGATCAATTAGATGCTACTTTAATAAAATATTCTGGTGCCGCTGTTATATTGATTGATTTAAATGATTTTCCTGGTGATTCTATGTGCGGTGATGTTTTATATTTGTTAGAGCCATCGGTTATTAAACTTAATAAATTGATGCGTAGAAACAATATGATATTTTCCAAACTTCAACATAAGAAGATTGTTTTAAATAAGAGTTTACTTACTAATAAAGATATTACTGATTTTGAATTTGAAGCAAAAACTAAAGTATTTTATAATATGCCTCCTTTGGATGATAGGAAGAAAAATCCAGTTTTTGATGATTTCTTAATGAGGTTAGGATTAATTAATAAACCTGAAGAAAAGAAGGAATCTGGAGGGAAAATATTTGGTTTATTTCGTAGATAATGTTGACAAACTTAGTATTTTAGTTTAATATATAGTCATTGAAGGAGAGGTTGTTATGTTAAATTTATTTCAGATAGCTGATGTTGGTGGTGCTACAATTGATGATGCATGTGGTGGATTAACACCTATCGTTAAAATTATAAAGAATGGTGTTTTTCCTATAGTTCAAATAGGTATTCCAATTCTTTTAATCGTTTTTGGTACTATTGATTTAGGTAAGGCTGTTATTTCTAGTGATGATAAAGAAGTAAAACAGGCTCAAAGTAGATTAATAAAAAGATGTATTTATGCAGTAGCTATTTTCTTTATTACTACTCTAGTAAGTATTATTATGTCTTTAGTGGCTACTGGTGCTGATTCAGACGAAACCAATACTTCTGGCTGGGCTCAATGTTGGAATAGTATTCAATAAGAAATTTAAGTAGCAAAATATTTGCTATTTTTTTTTTATTCTGTTATACTTATTCTGTATAAATGTTTATATGGAGTGATGCATGTGAAACGGTTACGTTTGTTTTTGCTTTTATTTATCTTTGGTTTGATTTGTATTCCATATAATACGAGTGCTTTAGGTAATGAGGTAGCAAGTTGTAATTATCAATTTACAGATGTAAGTGGTAATCAAATAAATTTGAAATATCATATTTATTCAGATGGAAGTGTAAAACTTCCTTTTGGTGATGGTGATAATTTTACTAATACGGGTGTTTCTTGGTATCATAGTAGTAATTTTACTAGTAAGTTTTATGATGCTTCTATTGTTGATGAATCTACAGTTACTTGTCCATCTATTTTTGTTCAGCAGAATGAATCGGGAGTTACTGTATATCCTTATCCATTGTCTCAAAATGTATGTACTGGTAATTGTTATAATGTGAGTTCATCTATTAATTTGACGGAGGATGCTAAAGATAGGGGAATAAAGTCTAAAAAGATAGTATCTACTTGTGCTGGTTCTTCTATAGCCTTTTATAATCGTCAAAGTTACGTATATCCTTATTTTAGATTATTTTCTGATGGTACTAAGGAATGGTCTATTGATGGAGCTAATTATGTAAGTGTTACTAATTCTATTACTGGTTCTATCAATTCTAGTGAAAGATTTTCTATTTCATTAAATGATTCTTTGATTAATTCTATCTTTTCTTCTAATTCATTAACTTGCCCTGATAGAATATATCGATGTGTCAGTAATGGTCAAAATGGATATTCCTATGATTTATCTACTTCTAGTAATACTTGTATGAACTCTGGATTTAGTGCAGGTGATGGTCAAGAGTATGGTTCTAATTATGCGAACCTTGGATATGGAGATCCTGATACCGATGATGATGGTTCTGTTACATTAGATGATTTAAGGGATGATTTAGATTCTTATAATCAGATTACTGATTGTAATGGTATTTTAGGAGATCCTGAGAAAGAAGAGTCTGTTGCTTGGTTATTACAGCAGATATTAAATTATATTAAAATTTTAGGTCCAATTCTGGTTGTTATTCTAAGTAGTTTGGATTTTGCTAAAGCAATTATTGCTAGTGATGATGAGTCTATGAAGAAAGCTGAGAAAAAGTTAATGATTCGTCTTATTTTGGCAGTCGCATTATTCTTAGTTCCAACTTTAGTTAGTGTAATGTTAGATTTACTTGGATTTACTGCTGATGGACAATTGTGTTTACTAAAATGATGGAGGTGATTACTAGTGACAGATAATTTGGAGCCTGGTGTTGTTGGAAATTTACTTAGAACTATAGGGTCTTCTCTTAATTTTTGTGTTTATTTTTTGCTAGGAATGATGTATCAAATTTTCTTTAATGTTTCTAGTGCACAATTATTTGAGAATGAAACAATAAAGAATTTTTACGGAAGAATCCAACTAATTATTGGCGTATTTATGATTTTTAAATTAGCTGTTTCTATTTTACAAGGAATTATGGATCCAGAGAAGTTTACTAGCGGTAAAGAAGGTGGCTTTGGTAGTATTATTACTAGAGTTGTTGTTGCCTTAATTATGCTTGCTGTTATTGTTCCTATTAATATTCCTGATGTACAGAATGCTAATTCTTACGAAAAATATATTAATAATAATGGATTGTTATTTGGTACTTTATATTCTTTACAAGATCGTATATTGTCTGGAAATACCTTAGGTAGATTAATATTAGGTACGACAGATGAAGCTGATGATCCTTCAGATTCTGGTTCGGCGACTCAGCAGGAAAAGCTAGAGCAATCTGCTAATATTTTTGCTTCTACGATTTTAAAAGGTTTTTTAAGAATTAATATGCTTCCAGAAGATCAAAGAGAAAATGATGATGAAACAGAGGAGACAAATTGGTATTGTCAAGGTCAGGACTTAACTGATAATCATAGAACTGCTATTAATGCCTATAGTCAATTGGATATTTCTCCTGCTGCTTTATTAAGTGATCCTATAGTTAAAGCTAAATGTAATCTTAATTGGCAGGCTAATGTTCCAATTGTTAATTTAATTGCTGGAGACTCTAAGTATGTATTTTCTTTTAATTTTATTGTTTCATTAGTAGTAGGTGCAATTTTCTTGGTTATTTTAGTTGGTTTTACTATTGATATTGCGATTCGTTCTATTAAGCTTGCTATACTTCGTTTATTAGCACCAATTCCAATTATTAGTTATATTGAACCAAAGTCAGCAAAAGATGGTATGTTTGCTTCCTGGGTAAAAGCTCTTACATCTACGTACCTTGATTTATTCTTACGTTTAGCTGTTGTATATTTTGTTATTTTTATCATTCAAGATATGATGGTTAATGGTATTGTTATTGATCAAGCTGGTGGAATGGTTGGTATTATATCTGTTATTTTTATTTGGATAGGCTTATTCTTCTTTGCTAGAATGGCTCCTAAGTTTATCAAGGACGCACTTGGACTTAAAGGTTCTATGACTAATATTGGTCTTAGTGGAATTATGGGTGGAGCTGCTACTTTTGTTGGTGGTGGTGGAGTAACAGGTGCTATGGCTGGAGCATTAAGTAGTATGAATGCTGGTGCTATGGCTGCTGCACAAGGTAAACAGGCACCGCCTGCATGGCAGACGGGCGCAGATTTAGCTGCGCAGATTAAAACAGGTGATCCAAAGGCAAAAGGAGGACTAATTAATTCTATTAATGATCGACTAATGAGAGAAGCTGGAATCAATCGTGCACGTAAGTTATATGGTGTTACTGCTAACGGTGTTGCAATGGCAAAGGATAATATGTTTGCAGCTAATGATGAAGCATCTAGAACTCAAGATTTATATAATCGTTTTACTCAAGGCAATATGGATGATTATGAACGTGCTCAATATGCAAGAGATAATAGATTAATTCTGGCAGGTTCTAGAGAGCAGCAAGATGAAATTATCCGAAACGATATGTATCAAAAAATGGGTGCGGCTCAAACGCGTGCTGCTAAAGCTAAATCTCATTATGAAGAAGCTAAGAAATTTGCTGATTCTCATAGAATTTCTCCAAGTTTTGAAGAAAAATATCATAGGAGTCTTAGAGAAAGAGTTGGCTTTGGAGATAATCCGAGAGATAGAGATGATTATCATGCAGGACATTATGACTCTAATACTGGAGCGTATGTTCGTACTTCTAATCGTCGTGATGAACATCAAACTGTTTCTGATAAAATCTTTGGTCGTCCAAGTGATTGGAGAAGTAATAGTGGTGATAATTATCAACCACATGCTGATAATCGCTGGGATCCTACTAAGTTTTCGAATGGACCAACTAATGCTATGCATGATAATCCAGACCGTGATAGAGATACTCCTTCTGCCGGTGGTAGATAGTAGAATGAAAGAGAGTGTGATATATAGTGAATTATTTAATACCTGCTAATACTAAGAGAGGTCAATTAATCCTTGGATTATTTCGGCCTTTCGATTTGATTTTATTTTTATCCGGGGTGCTAGTTACTGTTATTTTACTTGCTTTTATGCCACTTACTAATACTTGGCTTACTATTTTAGTTGTAAGTCCTGCTGTTATTTGTGGACTTTTGGTTACACCGGTTCCTTACTATCATAATATTTTGACTATTATTATAGAGTTATATGAGTTTTGTACTACAAATCAAAAGTACTATTGGAAAGGTTGGTGTTTCATGAATGGCAAAGAAAATCACTGGAAGTAATTTTACTGAGAACTGGCTTCCTGTAAAATCTATTCAAAATGGAATGATTGTTACTTATGATAATTTAAAGGTATCTGGAGTTAAAATTTCTCCTCGAAATATCTTTATTCTCGATGCGCAATCACAAGATAATGTGTTAATTAGTTTAAAGAATTTTTATAATATGATTGATTTTGAGTTTTGGTTAGTTGTTGCAGATAGACCTGTTGATATTTCTGTATATATGTCTCAACTTCAACTTTTATATAATGAGACTCAGTCTCCTGCTATACGTAAATTAATTATGCAGGATATTGATAAGGGTAATACTTTTATTAATAATAATATTGTTGATACAGAATATTATTTCTTATTTAAAGAAAAAGATCCTGATATTGTACAGAAGAAAGTTCGTATGTTGATTAATGGTCTTGCTAGTTGCGGGCTTAATGCTGCTCAAACTAGTAATGACGACTTAAGAATTATTTTAGATAATTTCTTGAATGGGGGAAATACTACTGAATTTGGGACGGTGATGCCTGTATGAGTACTAGTATTAGAAGCCAACTTGCTCCTAAAGGACTTGAGTTTCATCCTAGTGATTTCTTTATTAGTGATAAGTATGCAACTATTTTGACAGTTGTTTCTTATCCTAAGTATATTGTTCCTGGATATTTATCATCTTTAACAAATATGCCTGGTATTAAAGTTGTTGTTAAACATATACCAGTTCCTTTTCAAACTATGTCTAAAATGTTAAATAGAGAAGTTGCAGATTTAAAGGAAAAATATCAGCGTGAGCGTGATCAAACTATGCGTGAGAGATATCGTCAAGATGCTGAGAGTTTGGAGTATTTTACTTCAATGCTTGCTGGTAGTCAAGCTCGTATCTTTGATTTTCAAATGCATATTATGATTACTGCTGATACTAAGGAAGACTTAGAGTTAAAGAAAGTTAATGTTAAGAATTATTTGGATGCGATGGAATTAAAAGCAATTTCACTTCGTTTTGAACAAGAAAAAGTATTGAAGAGTATTTTGCCAATTTTTCCTCCACAAGATATTGAACAACGAATTGGTACTCCAATTCCATCTGTTACTATTGCAGCTATGTATCCATTTATCTTTGATAGTATTAAGGATCCTGGACTTTCTACTTTACTTGGAGTAGATTTTTCTGGAGGAGTCATTTTATTTAATCAATTTTTATATAAGATTCGTAAAGAGAATAATAGAAATAATGCAAATATGATTATTCTTGGTACTTCTGGTTCTGGTAAGTCTACTGCTGCTAAAGTTATGCTTCGTACTCACATTCGTAATGGTTGTCAAATTGTTGCGATTGATCCAGAAGATGAGTTGCGTGAAATTACTCAGACTTATGGTGGAGATACGGTTGATATTGGTAAAGGTGGAGAATTTGGTTTAATTAACCCTCTTGAAATTGTTATTGATGCGGATGAAGAAGAAATTAAACAAGGACTTGGTTATACTGTTTTAACTCGTACTTTACAATTTTTAAAAGCATTTCTAAAATATTATGATCCAACGATTACAGAAGATGTTTTAACAATGTTCAGTGAGATTGCACAAGATACTTATAAGCGTTTTGGAATTGATTTTAATACAGATTTTTCTAAATTTACTTCTAACGATTATCCGACATTTTCTGATGTATATGCTACTATTAAAGGTCGCTTGATGTCTATGACGGAACAGACTCAAGAACGTGATATTATGGAGAGACTAGAATTAAAGATTCGTCCAATTACTAAGGAATTACGTTTTTATTTTGATGGTCATACTACACTGAGTCGTGATAGTGATTTTATGGTATTTAATATTAAAGAGTTAATGAATACAGATTCTAATATTCGTAATGCCTTGTTCTTTAATGTATTGAAGTATGCCTGGGGACTTTGCCTGGACTTTAATGTGGATACGATATTAATGGTAGATGAAGCACATGTATTACTTGGTGCTAATAATGTTCTTGGTGCGGAGTTCCTTGCACAAGTACAAAGACGTGCTCGTAAGTATAATACTGGTACTATTATTATTACTCAACAGCCTAGTGATTTTGCTGATCCTGGTGTTATTATGCATGGTAAGGCAATTTTCGATAATGCATCTTATTATTTAGTCATGGGACTTAAGAAACAGGCAGTTGAAGATTTAAGTTTATTAATTGATTTAAATGATAGTGAAAAGGAGAGTATAAAGAGATATTCTCAAGGTGAGGCGTTATTTGTTTGTGGTAATAGGCGAATGCGTATTAATATTGCGGTTACTAAAGAAGAGTTAGACTCTTTCGGTTCTAGTGGTGGATTTTAGTCTTTTGATGTAGGTGGTGATTAAAAGTGTCAGTATTGAATGGTAATAATTTACATGGTAATCGTGTTCAACATGGTGATAATAATAACAATAATAATAACAACAATCATCAGGCTGGCACTCATCAACCCGAAAATTATCAGTCTAAAGCAGATAGAGAAAAGCAGTCTGCACAAGAAGGAACACAAAAAGCTGCTAAGGCTGCAGGTTCTGCCATTGGAGGTTATTTTGGCGGAGGAGTAGGTGCTAAAATAGGTGGTAAAGTAGGGGACGCCATTGGTAAATCAAAAATGGGTCAACAACTTGGAAGAAATTTTGCTAAAAATCCGTTAACTAGAAAGGCACTCTCTAAAGCTAATGATAGTGGTGCTTTGGATGCAGCTAATAAAGCATCTAATCTTCCAAATATTCAAGAAAAAAATGCTGCAAGAGGTCAGAATGAAGCATTAAATAATGCTAATCAAGTGACTAGAGAAAAGTCAAATAATGGTGAAAGTAATACTGAAGGCAATGGTTCTACTACTTCGGATAGTTCTTCTGGTTTTGGATTTCCTAATCCTTTTGGTCGACGCTCTAAATCTAATTTTTTAGATGATGATTCTGATGAATCACAAGAGTCTCAAAAGGGTTCTTTTAAAGGAATCTTGTCTGGTAATGTTGCAGTTAAACTAGGAATTATTTCTTTTGTCGCAGGCTTTTTCCTTCTCTTTCTTTTTTTATTGGTATTGGCACAAGGTTCTGGTATATTAGCCGGGTATGAAGATGCTTTTGGAGTTAGTAATGCTACTGGAGGAGATACTGGTGATGTGGAATTTTCTACATCTGATAAAGATGCAGAGGAGTTTTTTGAGAGAGTTAACTCTGTTAAACAACAGTTTCAAATGCAAGGTAAAAGCTTTAATGCAGTTTATATTTCAGCTGTGTATACTGTTTTAAATCAGAATGGAGCAGATATTTCTTATAATGATATGACAACTTCTGTTATTACGGATATTGCTAATAGTATGTTTTCTGGTAACAGTTATAATGAAGATACTTTTAGAAATAATTTAGTTAATTCTATTTTTCCTAGCTATCTTCCTGGTCGTGATGAAGACGAGTATGAAACTATGGCAGATGAAGTTTTTCAGTATTATGAAGATTATTTAGATTTAATTGATGCAGATACTTCTAGTTGTGCTAGTTTAGGATCTTGTGTTTATTCTATTAAAGGTTTTTATCTTTCTGATCGTGGTAATGTATCACAGCAAATGACTATTTCTGATTTGAAAGTTCGATTGATGGAATGCTCTGGTTCTTTTGGAAGTGGTGATTGGAATACACCTTTGGCAGGGGAGGAATTAGTTCCATTTGAACAGTATATATTGGGTGTAGCTTATCAAGAAATTGGTCCTAGTGCTCCAGATGAGGCAATTAAAGCTCAGATGGTTGCGGCTAGAAGTTATTCTTTGGCTCGACCTCTTGCCATGGGAAATGCGCAGGGTAAAAAGTTAGAAGAGGAAAATGGTCAATGGATTTTACAACTTTCTTCTTGTGTTGCAGATCAAGTGTATTGTAATCCGGATTTAGGATGTTCAGCAATGAATGATGGACAGCAATATGGTACAGTCCGTAGTGGTGTTAATTATCCGGTATTATTAAAAAATCCTTTACCTGAAGATCATAAGATGCGTACTTTAGCTAATTCTACCATGGGAGAAGTACTGGTAAATGAGCAGGGAAATATTATTTCTACTGGTTATGTTTCTTCTACGCAGAATACATTTATTGATTTGGCTAATCAAGGATTAAATTATAGACAAATTTTATTGCAAGTATATGGAGCTTCTAATATAGATAAAATGAATTGTAATAATGGTTCTGGTAGTGGTTGTGCTAGTACAGGTAGTGCAGGTCCTTATTCTGGTTGGAAACAAACGGATCCTGCTTGGAAAGATATTACTATTGGTACATCTACTAAAACTATTGGTAATGTTGGTTGTTTAGCTACTTCTGTTTCTATGTTAATAGCTAAGAGTGGTGTAGCAACGACTGTAAATGGTGATTTTAATCCTGGTACTTTTGTACAAAAATTAAATGATACTGGTGGATTTACTGGTGCGTTATTAGTATGGAATGCAGTTAGTAATGCAGCTCCAAACTTTGTATTTCAAAATAAAATTTCTGTTGCAGGACAAACTCAACAACAAAAATTACAAGCTATTCAAAATTTATTAAATCAAGGTTATTACGTAGTTGCTGAAGTTAAGGGTAGTACTGGAGAACACTGGGTAGCTATTGATGGTATTGATGGTGATAGAGTACTTATGATGGATCCAGGTAGCCAGTCTACTGATATGTGGAGTCAGTATAATTGGCAGAATACTAGTCAACTTGCTTATTTTCAAGTAACGGCATAGGAGAAGAGATATGAAAAAGGGAAGAATGAAATATATTGTACTTATAATTGTTTTAATTATTTATGGCGTTTTTATGTATTTGTTTTTTGGAATTGATGAGACTAGAGAACGAAAAGCTACCACTACTTTGTTGATAGGTAATAGTGCTGTTTGGAATTATTCTTTTAGATCATGGATGAATATTACTAACAATCAAACGCTTTCTTCTCTTAATTGGCAAAAATTTACAACTTATGTAAATAATCAGTTTTTTGGTAATTATTCTGTCTGGTTAGATGATAAATGGTACTTGTTTGATGATAATCGTCAAGCAGTTAATTATCAAGGAGATTTATTTGCTTATCAGGCTGATTTTGATATGGATGTGTTACCATTTACAGTTTCTGATATTGATGACTTTAGTTATGTTAATCAAGTTTTAGAGGAGCATGAATTAAGTAGTAACGCATCTTATACTTTAGCTAAAATGACTTCTTTTGATTTTGATAAAGATGGAGTTTTAGAAGATTTTTATTTCGTTAGTAATGTTTTTGCTACTGATTTTTTCCCTGATAAATATTTTTCCTTTGTTTTTATGGTAAAAAGTGGTAAAATATATATGCTTTATGAAGACGTAGATCAAAATGATGGAACAAATGGTTGTAGACCTCAATTATATACTGTTGCAGATTTTGATAATGATAGGGATTATGAATTGATTCTTGTTTGTTCAAAATATAGTGTTCAAACGCCGGTTGCAATGTTATATGAGTTTTCTGATGGTGAGTTTAAAATTGTAATTTCTAATCAATAATTAATGACGAGTTATGATTTTGATGTTATAATATTTGGCGAAAGGGAGTAATCGTATGAAATTTAAGTTTAGGGCAGATCCAGAAGATATTTTAATGTTTGTATTATTTGCAATATTTTTATTATATATTGTATGTATTGGTGTTTTGAATTTATCTACTTTCGCAACAGAAGGATATTTATATGGTCTTAATCCTTTTCCTGCTTTTGGTCCTAAATATATTGGTGCTACGTTGACTTTTTATTTCCTTGCTTTAGGTGGATTACTAGTTAGTGTTAGTTCTTATTTCTTTGAGCGTGAAAAGGGTTTTGGTTTTACGATGGATAAGAAAGATAAAGGATATTCACGCTGGGCAAAAGA
This sequence comes from uncultured Bacilli bacterium, assembly GCA_944371995.1. Classification (GTDB taxonomy): domain Bacteria; phylum Bacillota_I; class Bacilli_A; order RF39; family UBA660; genus Faecimonas. Next base: position 70,632 of record CALVYD010000001.1, on the reverse strand, counting down.
AAAAGAAATAAAGGAAGAGTTGGAGAAAGTTGAAATTAAACAAGAGAATGCGAAAGCGGCTGGTGTTCCTTTAATTCTTAATGAAAATGAGATGTGGGTAGATAATAGTGAGTATCATTCTTTAGTTATTGGTGCTACTGGATCTGGTAAAACGCAGACAGTTATTTTACCATTGGTTCATAGTTTGGCTAAAGCGAAAGAATCTATGATTATTACGGATCCTAAAGGCGAAATTTATGAAAAAACTAGTAATATGCTTCGTAGTCGTGGTTATCAGATATTACTTTTGAATTTCCGTGATCCGCAAAATGGTAATGCTTGGAATCCAATGTCTTTACCATATCAAATGTATAAATCAGGAAATCAAGATAAAGCTATTGAGCTTTTAGATGACTTAGCTTTAAATATTTTGTATGATGAGTCTAATCAAAATGCTGATCCTTTCTGGGAAAAAACATCAGCAGATTATTTTTCGGGAGTTGCGTTAGGTTTATTTGAAGATGCTAAAGAAGAAGAAATTAATATCAATAGTATTTCTTTAGCAACTACTGTTGGTGAGGAAAAATTTGGTGGTAGTACTTATATTAAAGAGTATTTTGCTGCTAAAGATCCTGGTAGTGCAGCAGCAATTAATGCTTCTAGTACAATTATGGCTCCAACAGAGACCAAGGGTTCTATTTTATCTGTATTTAAACAAAAAGTAAAATTATTTGCTTCTCGTGATAACTTAAGTGAGATGCTTTCTCATAGTGATATTGATTTAGCTAGTATAGGTGAGAAGCCTACGGCGGTATTTATTGTTATACAAGATGAAAAGAAGACATATCATTCTTTAGTTACAATCTTACTTAAACAAATTTATGAAACATTAATTGGTGTTGCTCAAGAGCATGGTGGAAAACTTCCTGTTCGTACTAATTTCTTACTTGATGAGTTTGCTAATATGCCACCTTTAAAAGATGTTACTACTATGATTACTGCTGCTCGTTCTAGACATATTCGTTTTACTATGATTATTCAAAATTTTGCACAACTTGACCAAGTATATGGAAAAGAAAATGCAGAAACTATTCGTGGTAACTGTGGTAATATTATTTATTTGATTACTACAGAGCTTAAGGCTTTGGAAGAGATTTCTAAGATGTGTGGCGAAGTTAAGTCTAAAAAAGATGAAAAAACTGCATCTACACCATTAGTAACAGTATCTGACTTACAACGTATGAAACAGTTTGAAGTTATTATTTTACGTATGAGAAAACAACCATTTAAAACGAAGTTTACTCCATACTTTAAATTAGATTGGGGACATAAATATCCTCAAGCAGAATATCCAGTACGTGAAAAACAACCGGTTCATACTTTTGATATCAAAGAGTTTGTTAAGGCACAGAAGAAGAAAAAATTGTTAGAAATGATGAATGCTGCAGATAATGGTTCTAATGCTTTAGATGGTAAAGATATGTTTCCTGGTGGATTACCTCCTCTAGGAGGTGCTAGGAATCCTTTTGCACCATCTAATGGTATGATGCCTGGTACTAGGCCAAATCCTATGGCTAATGCTAGACCAAACCCTATGGCTGGTTCGTTAGGTGGACCTTTTGGAGATTCTCTAGGAAGTAATACAGCATCTTCTTTTAATCCATTTATGTCAACCAATAGGCCAGGATCTCATCCATCTTCTTCTGAGGTTTCTGATATCTCAAGTCATCCTACGACGGGAATGAATCAAAGTTCTCCTTTTAGAACTCCTATTCCGGATATCAAACCTTCTGGTTTTTCTTCTCAACCTGCTAATTCTCCATCGACTGCACCAATGTCTAGTTCTAATGAGGGACTTGGCTTTGATGTTGATGAGTTAGTTCGTAAAATTGATGCAAAAATCGCAGAACTTGAGGAAGAAGAGAAGCGTAATAATAAAGAACAAGAGGATAAGAAAAATAATAGTAAATCTACTTCTGTTTCTGATGCTACAGTAGTTGATACTACTAAAGATAATAAAGTTGTTATGAGAGATAAACAGGATTCTTTTGATGAGGTAGAGACCCATCCAACTATTATATCTAATACTATTACTTCTGGTATTTCCAATCCAAGTAATGCTGATGTTCATATAGAAGATAAAAAAATAGAAGAACAAAAGGAAGTCAAAGAAAAGCAAGCTCCTAATTTGGTTTTAGATGATGACGATGATGATGATGAATTCTTTGATGATTTCTTTGATAATTAGGAGGTGTATCCATGGGATCAAATTTTAATGTTGGTAGCTTTAATGCTATTAATACGGATGAAGAAAAAAAGTCATCTTCTCATAAAGGTACTGACAATGAATTAAAAAAGAAATTACTTTTTCTAGGTGTTATTATTGTTGCTGGTGTATTAGTTTTATTTTTAATTTTATTTCTTGTATCTTCTTTTGTACAAAAGAATTATAGTTATGATGATATAGAAGAAATTATGCGTGATGCTGCTGTTCAATATTTTAAGGATAATTCTAGTAAATTGCCTGAAAATGAAAATCAAAGAGTGGAAATTGATGCGTCTACTTTAGCATCATATGAATATATGAAACCACTTTCTGAATATACCAAAGATGGTGTTAGTTGTTCTGGTAAAGTTAGTGTTCAGACCAATGGTAGTGATTATTTATATATTCCTACTTTAGAGTGTGGAGATGCTTATATTACTAAAAGTTTGAAGGATGCTATTACTCTACAAGTTGTTACACAGGGCTATGGTTTATATCAAGTAGGGGATTCATATATTTATCGAGGAGAACTTGTAGATAATTATGTTCAATTGGATTTGTCTTTATGGAGAGTTGTTAAAATTACTTCTAATGGACAAATTATGTTGATTTATGCAGGAGATAGCATTCTATCTGGTTCCTGGGATGATCGTTATAATTCTCAAGTAGGTTATAATCGAGGAATCAATAATTATGGGACTAGTCGTGTCCGCGAGTCTTTAGAATCACTTTATGAATCTAATGATGAGGATGGGGCAATTTTGTCTGATGATGATAGAAGTAAGCTTGTAAGTTTTGATTTATGTATTGCTAAAAGAACTGCTGCTGATACTACAAAAGATAATTCTGTTGAATGTAGTGAAACTTTTTCTAATCAAAAGATAGGATTATTGACTGCAGCTGATTATATGATGGCTAGTTTAGATGAAAATTGTCAAACTATACTTGATCGTGCTTGTCAAAATTATAATTATTTAACTAATGGTGATAAATGGTGGTTAATTACTGCTTCTAGCGAAAATACTTCAGATGTTTATAGTGTTAATTCGTCAGGAGTTGTAGATTCTGTCTCTGCTTCTAGTTATAGAGTAGCTAGACCTGTTATTATGTTAGATGCTAATGTTATGTTGGATAGTGGAAAAGGTACTTTAGAGAAACCATATACTATAAAATAGGAATCTATTATGATGATAGATTCTTTTTTTTCATATTTTATAGTAGGTGGTCTTATGAAAATTACAGTGGATGAATTATTGAAAAACCTTGGTTCTATTAATTTAATTGATATTCGTGATGCTAAAAGTTATTTAGATGGTCATATTCCGGGAGCTAAAAATATTGTTAGTTCTGAACTTATCTATCATCCAGAGAAGTATTTAGATTATAATAAAACCTATTATTTGTATTGTGATGTCGGATATATTAGTGAAGATGTTTGCATGAGACTTCGTATGAAAGGGTATCATGCTATTTCAATTATAGGAGGCTATAAGAATTACTTGTTTAAGAGGTAAAAGTGTACTATAATAGTTAAAGGTGATGACTTTGCAGGTTGTTAATTCTTTTGTTGACTTTTGTACACAATTTATTAGTGATGGAGGATTTTTATTTGGATTTATGTTGGTTCTTTTAGAATCCTTTTTACCTGTTTTACCCTTGGGAGTTTTTGTTGCTCTTAACGTTAATGCTTTTGGAGACTTTTTTGGTATTATACTTTCTTGGACAGCAACTTGTCTAGGTTGTTTTTTATCTTATTTATTGTTTTCTTTTTTGTCTGAGAAATTATTACAGAAAGTATTATCTCCTAAAACATTGAAAAAAGTTGATAAAGCAATATATAAGTTTCAAAGTATTTCTTTTTCTAACTTGGTTTTAGTTGTTGCCTTACCGTTTACGCCGGCTTTTTTAATTAATATTATCTGTGGTATTGCTAGAGTTAGCAGACGTAAGTTTTTATTTGCTATTTTTATTGGAAAAGTGTTTATGATTACTTTCTGGGGATATGTTAGTAAAAGTTTAATTGAAAGTATTACAGATATTAATACGATTATTATTGTATCTTTAATGCTTGTTGTTGCGTATATGGTTTCTAAAGTAGTCGGGAAAAAAGTTGATTTGGAATAGGAGAAAAATATGGATTACGTTATTATTGGATTATTAATTGTTATTTTGATTTTAGTAGTTGTTTCTTTATTTAAGAATATTAATGAGAGTAATATTACGGATCGTCTAAGTAGACTTGAAGTTAATATGATGAAGGAGATGGGAGATTTTAAAAATGACTTATCTCGTAGTTTAAATGAGGATTTTACTAAATTGAATGAGCAGGTTGAAAGAAGATTACTTGCGGTTAATGAAAAGGTAAATGAAAGACTTGATCAAAATTTTGAGAAGACGAATAAGACTTTTATGAATGTTATTGAAAGGTTATCTAAGATAGATGAAGCACAGAAAAAGATTGAGACATTGTCTACTGATATTGTTAGTTTGCAAAGTATTTTGACAGACAAGAAGACTCGTGGTATTTTTGGAGAAGTTAATTTAAAACATATTTTGAGTAATGTTTTTGGTGAGAAGAATGATTCTATTTACCGTTTACAGTATACTTTAAGTACTGGTGTTATTGCTGATTGTGTTGTGTTTGCTCCTGAGCCTCTTGGTACGATTGCGATTGATTCTAAGTTTCCACTGGAACATTATCAAATGATGGTTGATAAAAAGGTAGCACCTCCCGTGCGTAGTAATTATGAGAAGATGTTTAAGCAGGATATGAAAAAACATATTGATGCGATTAGTAGTAAATATATTATTCCAGGAGAGACAACAGATCAAGCTATTTTATTTTTACCAGCAGAAGCTATTTTTGCAGAGGTTAATGCTTATCATTCTGATATTATTGAATACGCTTATAAGAAACGTGTTTGGATTACTAGTCCTACTACTTTAATTTCTACTCTTACTGTTATAGAGATGATTATTAAAAATATGGAACGTGATAAGTATACTTCTGTTATTCATGAGGAACTAAATAAATTAGGGTTAGAATTTGCTAGATATAAGGAACGTTGGGATAAACTTGCTCGTAGTATTCAGACTGTCAATAAGGATGTTGAGAATGTTTCTATTACTACTGATAAGATATCTCGTAAATTTGATAGTATTAATAAAGTAGAAGTTGGTAGACTTGAAAACAAGGATGAATAAATTGATATGAACCCCGTTTCTTGGACATGAGAAACGAGGTTTTAATATGTCAAAATTAACTTATGAAGATAAAATAAATTTATATAACGATAGAAAAAAAGGATTGCCAATTTCAACATTAATTTCTAAATATAATGTAAGACATGAAGTTATTGAATATTTAGTACGATTAATTGATAAGCATGGATTAGATATTTTAAGAACAGTCAAAAATAAATATTATTTGCCACAAGAAAAAGAAAGAATAATTAATCGAGTATTAATGAATAATGAATCAAGAAATTCAGTGGCAATAGATGAAGGACTCTCCAGTTCTGGAATGTTAGCTAATTGGATTAAAAAATACCAAGAAATGGGTTATAATATAGTTGAACGAAAACGTGGAAGGAGCCCAACTATTATGAAAAAATCCAAATTATCAAACAATACAGAAACAATTGAAGAAGAGAACGAAAGATTAAAAAAAGAGAATTTATATTTAAAAGCAGAGTTAGAATACTCAAAAAAATTGAGAGCCGTTGTTCAAGCAAGGAAGAATCTACAACAGAAGAAAAAGTAAATGTTGTAAGTGAACTACGGCTAAAATATCCATTAAAGATTCTCCTACAAATATCTGGTCTAGCTAAATCAGTATATTATTATACTTTATCTAAAACAGATAAAGACGATAAAAATAAAGAGATTATAGATAAAATAAAAGAAATATTTATTAATAATAAAGAAAGATATGGTTATCGTCGAATTACTTTAGAATTAAGAAATCAAGGATATAAAGCAAATCATAAGAAAGTTTATAGAATAATGGTAAAGCTAGGATTAAAACCATTAAAAAGAAACAACAGAAAATATTCTTCTTATAAAGGAACAATCGGAAAAGTTGCTGATAATCTAATTGAGCGAGACTTTAATGCAGATAAACCTAATCAAAAGTGGTATACAGATGTTACAGAATTTAATCTTCGTGGAGAGAAATGTTATTTATCACCAATATTAGATGGATTTAATGGAGAAGTAATATCTTATAATGTTTCTAAATCACCAAATTTAGAACAAATAAATGATATGTTAAATAAAGCATTTGATAAAAATAATAACTTAGATGGTTTAATATTTCACTCTGATCAAGGATGGCAATATCAACATGCTTCATATCAACAAAGATTAAAAAATAAAGGAATAAAACAAAGTATGTCTAGAAAAGGAAATAGTATGGATAATGGATTAATGGAAAACTTTTTTGGAATACTTAAAACAGAAATGTTTTATGATCAAGAAGATAAATATGAAACATTAGATGATTTAATAAATGCAATAAAAAACTATATTTATTATTATAATCATGATAGAATTAAAGAAAAATTAAAAGGATTGTCTCCTGTAAATTACAGGTTACAATCCTCTAACTAATACTAATTATAAACTGTCCAATTTTTAGGGTTCAGTTCAAATTCCTTGTTTTTTTACTTTTGTTATTTATTAGTTTTTTGTATATTTTTTTAGAATGTCAGTATACTAAAAATAGTTGATTCATAAAATGAATTATGAGACATTTGATATTGTTTTTTATTGGATTTATTTTTATGATTATGGGATGTACTTTCTTTATATTATATTTTAATTTATTTGTCTTTGGATATAGTTTTTTTGAATATCTTTTATTTTTATTTCAACGTGTAGAGTGTTATTTTTTTCTGATAGGTTTGTTTTTGGTTACTGTTTCTTTAGTTAGAAAGGAGAAAAAGATATGATATATGTTTATGATTTATTGCTTAATTTTCAAGATACAGGTAGGTTAGTTGAGTTTTTTGAATGGTCTGATCAAGATGTGTTGGAACATATTAAGAAGATTCCTCTGTTTCGAATTAATTCTATTGATATGGATAATATTTGTTATGGTACTGTAAAGTTTGATTCTACTTTTTTAGAAAAAATTAAGTTTAAAACATTACTTTATAAAAAGAAAAAGGCTATTACTTATGCTGCTTTGTTTTGTGATTTGAATAGAGCAGTTGCGGTTGAGATTTCTAAGCAAGGGGAAGTGATTGCTAAGAGTTGTTTATTGCTAGATGAAGAAGGGGATGTTATTGATAATTCCCAGGACTTAGAAGTTTTTGATGTTTCGTATAAAGTATTGAAAAGAGAAGATAATTTTACTTTTTTAACTAGATCAGAAGAGTTTCAGCAGCGATATTTGTATCAAGAATTAAAGAGTTTATTTGAGCAGAGAGATGTTGATAAATTAACTTATTTGTATGAAGAGGTTTTTGGTCATGATGATAGTTTGTTTGATTATAAATATGAACGATTAATTGAGGGAGTAAGTAAGTCTTTTGATAGAAGATATCAGAACCTTTATGAAGTAGTTAGACTAAGTTATTCAAAAAAATAAGAAGCAATATTTATCGATATTGCTTCTTTTTAATAATCTATCATCATGGCTTTTTTTACTTTTTTCATTTGTTCTTTTGCTTTTTCTTGTGCTTTCTTTGTACCATTGTCTAATATTTCTTTTACTTCTTCTGGATGATTTTCATAGTATGATCTTTTTTCTTTGATTGGTTTTAAGAAGTCGTTCATTGCTTCTATTAATTCTTTTTTGCATTGTACACATCCACGGCTTCCTTTTTTACATTCACTACATACTTTTTCTTTGTTTTCTTTGGTATTTACTAGGTTATGGTAATAATAGACCATGCATACTTCAGGATTGGCCGGGTCATCTTTTTTTATTTTTTCTGGATCGGTTACTGCTGCCATTATTTTTTTCTTGATAGTCTCTTCTGTATCGTTTAGGAAAATTGCATTTCCTAGACTTTTTCCCATTTTATCGTTACCGTCTAGTCCTTTTACTCTTTTTGCATCACTTAGTATTGCATTTGGTTCTTTTAGTGTTTCACCGTAGATAGAATTAAATTTTCTAACGATTTCACGACATTGTTCTAAAAGAGGTAGTTGATCTTCTCCTACTGGAACAACTTCTCCATCAAAGGTAGTAATATCTGCAGCTTGTGATACAGGATAACCTAGAAATCCATAGGTAATCGATTCTCCATTGTTTCCGAATAGTTCTTTTTTCTGAGCAATTTCTGTTTTTACGGTAGGATTTCTTTCTAGTCTTGCGACTGTTACTAGGTTAGAGTAGAAAACAGTAAGTTCTGCAATTTCTGGTATTTTTGATTGAATAAAGAAATTTACTTTGTTAGGGTCTAGTCCTATGGATAATAAATCAATTGTAATTTCTGTAACATTTTTTCTTACTTTTTCTGGATTGTTGAAATTATCAGTTAGAGCTTGTACATCAGCAATTTCTAGATAAAAATCATAGTCATCTTGTAATTTTATATAGTTTTGTCCTGCACCGAATAGATGTCCTAGGTGAAGATTTCCCGTTGGTCTTAATCCAGTTAATATTGTTTTTTTCATTTTATCACTTTCTTTCTGTTATTTATTTTAGCATATTTTTGCGGACAAAAAAAGCAGTATTTCATTTTAAAGTGTTGTCTTAAATTAAATTGTAATGTATAATATAAGGCGTTGGAGGGATATTATGGCAAAAAAAGAAACTGAAAAAAAAGATGTTAAAAAAGAAGAAAAAAAAGATAGTAAGAAAAACGTTCATGAAGTAGTTATTAAGATAGATGGTGAAGCTTGGACGAAGGCTCTTGATCAAGCTTTTAAGAAAAAACAAAAAACTGCTAAAGTGGATGGATTTAGAAAGGGTAAAGTACCTAGAGATATTTATGAAAAACATTTTGGTAAAGAATCTTTATTTATTGATGCAGCTGATAGTGTATTACAAGATGCTTATACAAAGGCAATGGAAGAGTCTAAGTTAGTACCTGTTGTTCAACCTGTTGTTGATTTAAAGAGTTTAAATGAAGATGGAGTAGAGTTTACTTTTAAGATCATTACTAAACCTGAGGTTAAGGTAAAAAAATATAAGGGATTAAATATTAAACCTGAGACTGTTGAAGTAACTGATGAAGAAGTAGAACATGAACTTGGTCATTTATTAGAAAGATATACTGAATTAGTTACTAAAGAAGATGGTGCTGTAGAAGAAGGTAATGTTGCAGTTATTGACTTTGAAGGATTTAAAGATGGTGTAGCTTTCGATGGTGGAAAGGGAGAAAATTACTCTTTAGAAATTGGATCTCACACTTTTATTCCTGGATTTGAAGAACAAGTAATTGGAATGAAGACTGGAGAAGAGAAAGATATTGAAGTTACTTTCCCTGAAGATTATGGTGCTAAGGATTTAGCTGGTGCTAAAGCTACTTTTAAAGTAAAAGTTAACGAAATTAAAGAAAAACAAAATAGAGAATTAGATGAAGATTTCTTTGAAGATTTAGGTATGGAAGGCGTTAATTCTGAAGAGAGCTTGAAAGAAGAAATTAGGAAGAGTATTTCTGCTCAAAAAGAGATGGATGCTGAAAATAAATATATCGATGCTATTTTAGAAGGTGTATCTAAGAATGTTGAAGTAGATATTCCTGAAGAGATGGTAGAAGAAGAAGTTACTCGTCTAATGAAACGTTTTGAAGAACAAATGAGAATGCAAGGAATTTCTTTAGATTTATATTATCAATTTACTCAGTCAAGTGAAGCTGATCTTAGAAATCAATTAGAAAAAGAAGCTTATTCTAATGTACTTTATCGTTTAATGTTAGAAGAGATTATGAATCTTGAAAAGATTGAAGTATCTGTAGAAGAAGCAGAAAAAGAAGCTGAAGAGTTAGCTCATAAGTATCAAATGGAAAAAGAAGAGTTCTTAAGTCAATTTGGTGGTATTGATATGGTTCAATATGATTTAGAGATGAGAAAGACTATTGAATTATTGAAAGAAGCTAATAAGTAAGAGAGATTTTTTCTCTCTTTTTTTTCGACATTTTTTGGAAAATTTGGTTAATTTCTTGAAGTGAATCTTCTTTTATTATATAATAGTAAGCAGTATTAAATCTTGGAGGTGGACTATCTATGAATATGAAAAAACTAGCAGTTTTAGTTTTGAATGATATAGTAGTCTTTCCTAATAATGAGGTTCGGATTGAATATGATAATACTTTCGAAAAAGCGAGTATTGATTATGCTGATGCTACTGAAGATAAGTATTTGGTTATCGTTCAACCTCTTGATAGTAATTATGTTGTTGATGTTACTTCGTTACCTAGTTATGGTGTGTTAGGGCAAATTAAGTTTAAGTTAAATGTTCCTAATGGTAAGACCAGAGTGGTGATTTCTGGTATTCAAAGGGTAGAAGTTTCAAACTATTTTTATGAAGATGATTTTTATAAAGCAGATGTTTCAGAAATTCCAGTGGTATCTGTTGAAGATGAGAAGAATTATTATTCACTTTTAATGAAGTCTTTAGATAAGTATATAGAAAAAGTTCCTTATATGAGTAATGCTATCATCAGTCAATTAGATACTGTTGAAACATTAGATGAATTGTGTGATGTTATAGGGTCTTTTTTACCTGTTGATTATGCTAAGAAGAAACAATATTTGCTTACGATTTCTCCTTGTGATAGGGCTCGTTTGTTGATTGAAGATATGAGTGAAGAGTGCAAGTTTATTGAGCTTGAGCAAAAAATTGAAAGTGAAGTTACTCAGGATATTGAGGAGAGTCAAAAAGAATATTTCTTACGGGAAAAGCTTAAGGCTATAAAAAGAGAACTGGGAGATATTAATAGTAAAGATGATGAGATCGAGATTCTACGTAAGAAACTTTCGAAGTTGAAATGTAATTATAAAGTAAAAGAAAAAATTCAAAGTGAGATTTCTAGATATGAGGCTGTTAGTAGTCATTCTCCTGAGGTTGGAATGATTCGTGATTACTTAGATTGGATGCTTAATTTGCCTTGGAATGTCTATACGAAAGATACGAAGGATTTGGCTAAAGTGGAGAGAATATTAAACTCTACTCATCATGCTTTAGAAGAGGTAAAATCTCGTATTTTAGAGTATTTGGCAGTGAAGCAGAATACAAATAATTTACGAAGTCCTATTCTTTGTCTTGTAGGACCTCCAGGTGTTGGTAAGACATCTTTAGCTCTAAGTATTGCGGAGAGTCTTGGCAGAAAAACGGCTAAAATTAGTGTTGGTGGAATTAATGATGAAGCTGAAATTGTAGGACATCGACGTACTTATATCGGCGCTAATCCTGGACGTATTATTCAAGGAATTCGTAAGGCTGGTACAGCTAATCCTGTTTTTATTATCGATGAGATTGATAAGATGACTAAGGATATTAAGGGTGATCCTGCTAGTAGTTTATTGGAAGTTTTAGATCCAGAACAGAATAGTAAGTTTTCTGATCATTATATTGAAGAAGAGTTTGATTTATCTAAGGTGTTGTTTATAGCAACGGCTAATTATATTGATCAGATTCCTTATGAACTTCGTGACCGTTTGGAAATTATTGAGTTAACTAGTTATACGGAATATGAAAAGTTAGATATTGCGAAAAATCATTTGATTCCCAGAGCACTAGAAGAGCATGGACTAACTTCTTTACAAGTTCAGTTAGATGATGACGCTATCTTTGATATTATTCGGTATTATACGAAAGAAGCAGGTGTACGTGAACTTGATCGTATGATTGCTACATTATTTAGAAAAATTGTTAAGAAAATATTACTTGAAAAGGAGCAAGTATTTTATCATATTCAGTCTAAGGATTTGGTTTCTTTCTTAGGTAAGAGAAAGTTTAGTTATGAAAAGAAGGGTAAAAATGCTGATGTTGGTGTTGTTAATGGCATGGCATATACTTTGTTCGGTGGTGATATTTTACCAATTGAAGTAACTAGTTTCTCTGGTAAAGGTGAATTAATTCTTACGGGTTCTTTAGGAGAGGTTATGCAGGAGTCTTGTCAAATTGCTTTTAGCTATATTAAATCTAATCGGGAAGATTTCGCAATAGATTATGCTACTTTGTTTGAACATGATATTCATATTCATTTTCCAGAAGGTGCTATCAATAAAGATGGTCCTTCGGCTGGTATTGCTATTACAACGGCACTAATTAGTCTGTTTAAGAATCAGGCGGTTGCGAATGATATTGCAATGACTGGAGAAATTACTTTGCGTGGTAAGATTTTAGAAATTGGTGGTCTTCGTGAAAAAGTAATTGGTGCACATCGAGCAGGAATACGAAAGATATTTTTACCTAAAGAGAATGAAAAAGATTTAGATGAAGTTCCTGAGGAAGTAAAGAAAGATATGAAGTTTGTGTTTGTTGAACAATATAGGGAAGTATATAAAAAGATATTTAAGTAGGTGGATTTTATGGTTAAGAATAAGAGTATTTGTCCACAGGATTTTCTTACTATGTTGCAACTAAAGTGTTCGCTTTATTATTATAATGTAGATGATTTTATAGAATTGTGTAAGGATGAAAGTCAGTATGCTACGTTTCTTGATTCTGCTCTGTTGTTAGTAGAATATGATGAAGGTTTTTTACGATTGGATTCGGAGCTTTCTTCTAAGATTTCTAGTGTGATTGAAGAGTATCGTTTTGCTTATACCGATTCTTCTTATGTTCCGGTTGTTAATGATTTAATTTGTCGATTAAATGATATTGTTTTTGCTACTCAGATGACGATGGAAGCTAAAAAAGAACATTATTTAGATTGGCAAGAAGATGTTCGAGATGTTTATTTTACAGATTTTGATGATTTTATTAGTACTATGGCAGCTGATTACTTTGTTTATCGAAAATTTTTAGATAGTTATGATGAAAAGATTTCTGATGTAACTATTTATTCTTCTTTGAATTATTTTTCTACTATGTGTCCTTTAGTATTTATGGATTCTAGTTTTTATCAAAATTCTATGGAATATTTAGATCATCAGGCTAACAAGTTATTCATACGTAAAAATCATAAAGATGCTATCGTTAGGACAAGGGATACTATTCAAAAAATAAAAAAGGACTTAAATTAGGTCCTTTTTTTCATATTCTTTTTTTCAATTCATATAATCTGTTAGGAGGGATGATATGAGAAAAGTTATTTCTTTTGATAAAGAGTTAGAATTTAAGACTATGATAGGTGAGGTTACTTCTATTTCTTTAGATCAACATTTATCGTTTCAAGATGATAGTACTGTTACTGGTGAGCTTGTTGTGTCTGGTAAATATAAATTAACTGCGGCTTCTAGATTAGAAGAGGATTTTTCATTCCATTTACCTATGGAGATTGTTCTTACTGAGCGATTAGATCCTGAAACACGAAATGTTAATATTGAAGACTTCAGATATGAAGTAGAAGATAACGATATTTTACTTTGTCATATTGATTTATTAGTTGAAGGTGTGGAAATTATTGATGATGTAGAGGGTGATTCTGATGAGCGTGAAGATATTATTGAAAAATCAGATGCAGTTCGTGCTGTAGAAGTTACTAGTGATAGTCAGTCTACGGAAGAAATTCAACCGGCACAAGTATCTGAAATAGTTACTCCAGTAGATTTTTCAACTCCTTCTGAGCCAGTTTCACCAAGACAAGAGGTAGTATCTAATGATACTTCTATTTTATCTAATCCTTTAGATCAAGCAGTTGATGTAGATGTTAATGTTAACATTAATACTAATACTAATGATAATGATAATATTAACACTAATGTTGTTACTAATTCTATGGTTGATGTTGATGCTAATGCTGTTAAAGATGATGATACTCATGATGGAGTAGGGTCATTGTTTTCTTCATTTAAAGATAGTGATGAGACTTTTGCTACTTATTCTGTATATATTTTTAGGGCTAATGATACTATAGAGATGATTATGGATAAGTATCAAGTTACTAAAGAAGAATTGGAAAATTATAATGATTTATCTTCCTTAACCATTGGATCTAAGGTAATTATTCCAACACATATTCATGAGTGATTTAAAAATTAGAAGATGTTTTTATATTCATGGAGAAAAGATTATAGATACTCCAGATGGAGAATTCTTAGTTACTCCTAGGTGTAATGATAAATCAAAAATTTTTGATTATTTAGAAAAAAAAGATTTTCCATTCTTTTTACCTATGAGAAGTTCAAGTTCTGATGCTTATGAAGTTTATCCATATATAGCTGATTCTATGGAGCCTAGTGATAAAGCTGTTGACTTGATACATGTTTTGAGTTTACTACATATTAAAACGACATCATACCGTGAAATTCAAATGGATTCTATTAAAGAGATTTATGAAAGAACATTACAAAAAATTGAGAGCTTGAATGAGTATTATTATCAATTACAAGATGTTATTGAAGAACATATTTATATGGCTCCTGATGAGTATTTATTAATTCGTAATATTAGTTTATTATATGAGAATTTAAATCTTTCTAGGGAGTATTTAGAGCAATGGTATGAGAGTAAGAAGAATGAAAAAAAAGAAAGGGTAGTTTTTTTACATAAACAGCCCTCTCTTTCTAATTTTATTGATTTTAAGACACCTTATTTTATTCACTGGGATTTATCGGAGAAAGGTTATCCTATTTATGATTTTCTATATTTTTATAGATGTCATTATCTGGAATTGGAAATGGATTCTTTATTTCAGATTTATCAAAGTAAGTTTTTATTTACACCTGATGAGAAAACTTTATTTTTTTGTTTGTTATTATTAGATGAGAAAATTGAGCTTTCTATGGATCATTATCAGAATACTATTTTAGTACATCATCATATTTTATACTCGGCTAAAGTAAGGGATTTTGTATCAAAACAAAATGAGGAATATCAAGAAACAAATGAGAACAAATTCTAATAATAATATGATGGCATTTAGTCTTGTTGTTATGAAAATTAGTAGTATAATTTGGTAGAATATTATGATTATTGTTGCAACGATACCTAGAAGATATAATAAACTATTTCTTCTTTTTTGCTTGCAAAAATTACATCTACAGAAGAGATTATGTTTTGTTTTCATTTTATCACCTATTATAATGTATGCACATCTTTTTTTGTGTTGACAAACTCGGGTATTTTTACTATAATATTATTGATAATTATTATCAATAAGGAAGGCTTATGAATACACGAAATACAAAGCAGAAAGAAGTTATTTTAAACACATTAAAACAGATGCATAATCATCCAACTATTTTGGAATTATATGAACAAGTTAGAAAATCTGATGCTACTATTGGACAAGCTACGGTTTATAGAAATGTATCTAAATTAGTGGAAGAAGGAATCGTCATGAAGATTCCAACGAATGATGGTGTGGATCACTATGATGGAGACTGTACGGATCATTATCATTTTATATGTCAAAAGTGCCATAGATTGTATGATTTGTATGACGATAGCTTTTTGCGCGTTTTAAGAAAATTAGAAAAAGGTCATAATTTTAAAGTGAATCGTGTTCATCTTTTACTTGAAGGAGTTTGTCAGGAATGTGAATAAAGGTAAGTTTTCTTTACTGATTTAATAATTATATGGGAACTCTTGATATACTTAGTAGTTTATGTTACTATACAGGTGATAAGTATATTAGGGATTTGTTCCTTTAATATAAAATAATTAAGAAAGAAGGTATTTTAATGGAATTAAAAGGATCTAAGACTGAACAAAATTTAATGACTGCTTTTGCAGGAGAAAGTCAAGCTAGAAATAAATATACTTTTTATGCTAGTAAGGCTCGTAAAGATGGTTATGAACAATTAGCTGCTATATTCGAAGAGACTGCTAATAATGAAAAGGAACATGCTAAACTTTGGTTTAAAGAATTACACGGTGGAGATATTCCTGAAACTACTGTTAACTTAGAAGATGCTGCAGCTGGTGAAAATTATGAGTGGACAGATATGTATAAGAGTTTTGCAGAAACTGCAAGAGAAGAAGGATTTACAAGACTTGCTATCTTATTTGAAAAAGTTGGCGAAATTGAAAAAGAACATGAAAAGAGATATTTAACATTACTTCAAAATATTAAAGATGATAGAGTATTTAAGAAAGACGGAGACAAAATCTGGGTATGCCGTAATTGTGGATATGTTTATACTGGAAAAGAAGCTCTTGCTGTTTGTCCTGTTTGTGCTCATCCACAAAGTTTTATGGAAGTTAAAGCCGATAATTACGAATAGTTCTTATGGTTTAATTATTAAATCTACACAGTATGGTGTAGATTTTTTTAGTTTATGCCAATTTGTCTTGTTGTGCTAAGTAGTATAGATAAGAGAAGGTACTTGCAAAAATAATTACACTATTAATTAGTTTTCTTTCTTGTGTGTTAGGAATGGTTTGTTCTGTGATGTATATGCAAAGTAGCGTGATGATGGTAATTGTCCATCCTAATTTCTGTAAGTTTTTTTGTTGCATGTTGTATGGACTTCTTAAAAGGGTGTTTCCGTAATTAATAAATATAATGGCTAGGCCTATGCTTATGAGTGCCCAGGTTATGAATGTCTGGTTATTGATTAATGCGTTTTGTTTCATATTCTAGTATATGTCTAAAAGGGTGTTTGTTATGTTATAATAGTACTGGTGGTGATGTTTTGTGAAAAAACATGAACTTTTAGTACCTGTTGGTAATATGGATTGTTTATATCAAGCAATTGCTAATGGAGCGGATGCTGTTTATGGTGCTTGTCAGTGTTTTGGAGCTAGGAAGTTTGCTAAAAATTTTACAAATGAGGAAATTGTCGAGGCTATTCGGTTATGTCATTTGTATGGTGTTAAGTTTTATGTTACGATGAATACTTTAGTTAAAGATAGTGAGGTTACTTCTTTTTTAGAACAAGTAGAGTTTTTATATAAGAATGGTGTCGATGCGATTATTATGCAGGACTTTGGAATGATTTGTTATGTTTTAGATCGGTATCCTAATTTAGAAGTTCATGCTTCTACTCAGTTGAATAATTCATCTTATGATATTGTAAAATTACTTTATGAGAAGGGTGTCAAAAGAGTAGTATTGTCGAGAGAAATGTCTTTAGAGGAAATTGAAAAAATAGATGTTCCTATTGAAAAAGAAGTTTTTGTTCATGGCGCACTTTGTATTTCTTATTCTGGATGTTGCCTTATGAGTTCGATGATAGGTGGTCGCAGTGGTAATCGTGGTGAATGTGCTGGTTCTTGTCGTTTACCATATCAATTATATGAAGGCGATACAATGTTATCTGATTCTAAATATTTACTAAGTACAAAAGAGTTAAATACAAGTTATCGTTTTCGTGAGCTTTTGGATAGTAGTATTTATAGTTTTAAAATTGAGGGACGTATGAAGAGTCCTGAGTATGTAGGTTTCATTACTAGGATGTATCGTCATTTGATAGATTCTAATGCTAGTGATTGTGATTTAGATTTGGAAAATGATAGATTAAAGACTATTTTTAATCGTGAGTTTACCAGTGGACATTTATTTCAATCGAGTGTTTGTGAATTAATGAATACGTCTAGTCCTAATCATATCGGACTTACGATAGGTAAAGTTATTTCTTGTGATAATAAAAAGATAGGTATTCATTTAAAGAAAAATCTACATCAAGGTGATGGTATTCGGTTTTTAGAAAGTGGCAAGGGACTTATTGTTAATTATTTGTATGATGCTAAAGGATTACTTGTTTCAGAAGTATGTAAGGGTAATGTTTGTTATATTGATAATAAAATAGGACTTACTGATTTTGAAACGGTTTCTAAAACTTCTGATTCTTTGTTGATGCAAGAGTTGCGAAGGCTTCCTGATAGAAAGGTTCCTGTTACTTATTCTGTTAGTGCACACGTAGGAGAGTCTTTTATAGTATCTATTAGTGATGGTGTTCATCGTATTGTAGAGAAGGGGAGTGTCGTAGAAAAGTCTATTACATCTCCGGTTAGTGAGGAAAAGATTCGTACTCAGCTTGGTAAATTAGGAAAAAGTCCGTTTGTTAGTCAGACATTTGATATTGATATGGATGATGATATCTTTATTTCTCTACGAGAAATTAATGAGATCCGGCGTACTTTGGTGGATAAATTATCTTTTGCTAGGATGGAAGTAGGTTATGCGCCAGTCATTCGTGAAGTAGAGTTTAATTGTTTAAAGCTTTCTTTTGATACAGAAAAAAGCTGTTCTGTATTTACCGAAGAACAACTTCTTGCTTGTTTAAAATTGGAATTTAAACGTATTTATGTAAATAATTATTCATTATTTTTGAAATATCAATCTAATTCTTCAATTTATTATTCTATGCCAAGATGTCTATTTTCTGGACAGGATATGATACCGTCTCGTACTTTAGTAAAAGATTTATTTTCTTTTTCTAGTAAGGAATTTTTGATTGGAGATTATACTTTAAATGTATGTAATATTTATACGGCTTATTATTTATATCAATTAGGATTATCTAAGATTACACTTTCTGTTGAACTTTCTTCTTTTGAAGTAAATAATTTTATTGATTTGTTCTATCAAACTTTTGGTTGTTTTCCTAATGTTGAAGTAGTCCAATATGGTGCGGTTGAAGTTATGGTTATTAAAGATAATATTTTAGATTTGAAAGAAAATGTATTTTCTTATTATTTAAAGGATTTACATCAACGGTTATTTCCTGTTTACTTTAATGGAGTTCAAACAATAGTTTTAAATTATAATACACAGTCTAAATTAGATTTTAATTCTTTGCATAAAGAGTTATCTGTTCGTTATCAATTTTATCAGGAAAGTGGAAAGGAGATTTTCGAAATTGTAAAAAACAACTAATTATAGTACTAAAATTAGTTGTTTTATGATAAAATAATTTTAGATAGGAAGTGATATTTAATGGCTAATGACACTGAAGAGAAAATTATACCTAAGAAAAATTATATAATAGTTGCGATTATGTTTCTTGTCGTAGTGGTTTTAGTTATTTACTTATGTAGTTTATATCGTGTATATGATGAACACCAACGTGAAATACCTGTGATTCGAGGAACATTATCTGAAATTTTACCGGATGAATTAGATCATTATATTATGGAAAATCCAACTACTGTTATTTATATGTGTACTGCTTCTGATTCTACGTGTAGAGATTATGAAAAAGATTTTAAAAAGTTAATTAAACAGGATGATTTACAAGAAAGTATAATTTATTTGAATTTAAGTAATGTTGATCAAGAACAATTTGTTGATTCTTTTAATCGTACTTATCCATATAAAAATTCTTTGGAAGAACATTATCCAGCATTGGTTTCTTTCGAGGATGGTGAAATAGAAGGAATTTTACAAGGAACTTCTAATCATGAGATAACGATTTCTAAGACAGAGCAATTTATAGATATGCATCAAATAAAAAAGCAAGGTGAATAATTGAAGTTGTAAGATAATTGTAGACATCATAATATGTCTACTTTTTATTTATAAGGAAGTTGTTTCTTTCAAATACAAATTTGAATAATTTATAAAAAATAGTTGACAGGCGAACGAACGTATTATATATTGGTTCTGTCCAAAGATTGTATTATGTATAAATTTTATTATCTTCGTTTGTATCTAACGAAAAGTAAATAGAATTAATGTAGAAAAAATGAACAAAAATTTGATGAGTGTTTCTTTCCATGAAGCAATTGTGAAGTAGGAATGTCTAGTTAGTAAAGTGGATATTTCGGAAAGTGTGGAGAGAAAATTAATTCTGTTGAACTGATTTAAAATAGGTTATTTGGATGAGTATTTGTTAGTTTTAAGAAGTGGAGGGATATGATGAATCATATAGTTTTATTTGAACCTGAAATTCCACAGAATACAGGAAATATAATGAGAACATGCGTTGCGACAGGTACTATGTTACATTTAATAAAGCCTTTAGGTTTTTCTTTAGATGATGCACATTTAAAGAGAGCAGGCGTTAATTATATTGATAAATTAAAGTATCAAGTATATGAAAATTTTGATGACTTTGTATCTAAAAATCAAGGTATTTATTATTATTTTACGAGATATGGTAAAAAGCCACATTCTAGCTTTGATTATAGTAATCCTGGTAAGGATAATTTATATTTTATTTTCGGAAAAGAATCTACAGGGATTCCTAAAGAAATTTTAAGGCGTGATTTAGAGTATTGTATGCGTATTCCTATGACTGCAGGTGTGCGTGCTTTGAATGTTTCCAATAGTGTTGCTATTGTTATTTATGAAGTGTTAAGACAGCAAAATTATGAGGGATTATTACTTACAGAACCGTCTACGACACAACATAAGGGTGCGGATTATTTGGAGAGAGAATGAAATTAAATCAGGGTTTAGTTTCTTATATTGAATGTTGCATTTTTCCGAAATATGATAGATTGTATGCACATGGATTGTTACATATTCAGTATGTTATTGATCATTCTTTTATAATTGCTAAAGAATATGATGTTGATTTAAATATGGTTTATTGTATAGCTTGTTATCATGATTTAGGCCTTTTAGCTATTGATATGAATCGGGAAGATCATGCTATAGAATCGGGAAAATTATTAATGAATGATCATAATTTGCGAGAGTTTTTTGATGATAAGCAATTACAGATTATGAAAGAAGCTATAGAGGATCATTCCGGATCTTTAAATAGACAGCCAAGGAGTATTTATGGTGAAATTGTTAGTGATGCTGATAGAGATGTTGATATTTATATTCTGGCAAAGCGTCAGTTACAGACAAGTATTAAATATTATCCTGAGTTAACTTCCTTTGATGACCATTTTGAGAGGTGTTATCAGTATATTTTACATAGGAATAAAAAACCATTCCATTTGTGGACAGGCAATTCTAATATTTTGAAAATGATGAAAAAATTTAAGAGTGATTTTTTAAATAAAGATTTTGCACGAAAAGTTTATTTAGATGCATGGAATTATATAGAAGAAGAAGGATTGAAAGAGAAGTTTGTGTCTTTTTATGAAGATTAAGTAGTTCTTTTATGGAAATTTCGTTATAATAGTTGTTGATATTTTATTGAAAGTAGTGATAGAAATGTTATCAAGAAAAGAAGAGATTGAGCGTAGTATTATTACAAGATTTCGTAAAGAAATTTGGAGACCGTTTACTAAGGCTGTTCGAGAGTATCAATTGATTCAAGAAGGAGATAAGATTGCTGTATGTATCTCTGGTGGTAAGGATTCTATGCTTTTAGCGAAATGTATAGAAGAATTACAAAAACATGGCAAGGTAAAATTTGATGTTTGTTATATTGTGATGAATCCTGGATATCGTCCGGAGATTTATGAACAAGTTTTGAACAATGCTAAAATTTTGGGAATTGATATTCAGGTTTTTTCTTCTAATATTTTTGATGTTGTTGATAAGCAAAATTCTTCTCCTTGCTATTTGTGTGCTAGAATGCGAAGAGGCTTTTTATATGCTCGTGCTCAAGAATTAGGGTGTAATAAGATTGCACTGGGTCATCATTTTGATGATGTTATTGAGACGATTTTGTTATCTATTTTTTATGGTGGTGAATATAAAAGTATGCCACCTAAGTTATGGAGTATCAATTTTGATGGTATGGAACTTATTAGGCCACTTTACTTGATTAGGGAGGATGCTATTATCCGCTGGGCTAAATATAATCAATTAGATTTTATTAATTGTGCTTGTAAGTTTACAAACTCTTCACATATTGATTCTAAGCGATTAGAAATGAAGAATTTAATACATCAGTTTGAAAAGAAAAATCCTCATGTAGCGGCTAATATCTTTAAATCTTCAGAAAACGTTAATATTGAAACGATTTTAGGTATAAAGAAGGATGGAAAGAAAATTTCGTTTTTAGATAACTATGATAGATAAGTAACGGTATTGAATGAAGTTATCATATGAAAATATTGATATTGTTGAATAAAAAAGCTTCTTTTATCTCATAAGAAAGATGAAAGGAGCTTTTTATGTCTAAATACAAAGTGGAAATTAGCGGTATGGATACTAGTTATATAGAAGTTCTTAGTAATTCGGAAATGAATGAGTTGTTTCAAAAGATGCAAAATGGTAATATGGAAGCACGAACTAAGTTAGTTGAAGGTAATTTGAAGTTAGTTTTATCTATTTTACAGAGATTTCATCATCGTGTTGAAAATATGGATGATTTGTTTCAAATTGGTTGTGTTGGATTGCTAAAGGCAATTGACAATTTTGATTTATCTCACGAGGTGAAATTTTCGACTTATGCAGTTCCAATGATATTAGGAGAGGTGCGTAGATATTTAAGAGATAATAACAGTGTACGTGTTAGTAGATCTTTACGTGATATAGCTTATAAGTCGTTAAAAATAAAAGAACAAAGTTATAATCAAACTGGAAAAGAACCATCGATTGAGGATATTGCTACACAACTGAATGTAAAACCATTTGAAGTTGTTCAGGCTTTAGATTCTTTGCGAGAACCTGTAAGTATGTTTGAACCCATTTATTCTGATGGTGGTGATACTATTTATTTATTTGATCAGTTGGAAGATAAATCTAATAATAGTGATGACGTATCTTTGAAAATGGCTTTAAATGATGCAATTCAACAATTGGAAGATAGGGAACAGCATATTTTAGATGAACGTTTTATTGTTGGCAAGACACAGATGGAAATTGCTGAAGAACTTAATATTAGCCAGGCTCAAGTTTCGAGAATTGAAAAAGGTGCTATTAAACAATTGAAGAAAGTTTTGAAATGAGTTGCATATATTTTATTAGGTGGTAGGATGCGTTTATCAGAACTTCAAGGTAAAAATATTGTCAGTGTTGTAGATGGAAGAAATATTGGTAATATTATTGATGTTAATATTATGATGGACGGGCGTATTGAATCTTTGATTATAGAGAGAGGTAAATCTATTTTTAGTTTTAATAGAGACGGGGATACAAAAATTTTATGGAAGGATATTACTAAAATAGGAGAGGACGTTATTTTGGTAAATGTTAATTTGAAATGAATCTTGGAAAGAAGCTAGGGATGGTTTTTGTTTTTTCTATTTTCATTTCTTTTTTTTGTGTTTCATTGTTAGGAAAAAAGGTAAATCCTATTTTGCTAAATTATTTAAATCTAGAAGTGGAGAGGATTACTTCAAATGTTATTGATTCTACAGTAAATGATGTTTTAGCGCAGGGTTTAACACAAGAGTTATTTATTGTTTCTAAGAATACTAATAACGAGATTGAAATGATAGATTATAATTCTCAAGAAGTTAATGCACTACTATCCGATATTAATCAAAAAGTTTATTTGAAATTAAAAAAATTAGAAGAAGGTGATGTTAAAGAATTTGATTTGTCTTCTTCTTTATTAGGAGATGGTTTTCAGAGTGTAGAAAATGGTATTGTCTGTGAAATACCATTTGGTTCTTTAACTGGTAATGGATTTTTAAGTAATTTAGGTCCTGTTATTCCTATTAAGATGTCATTTTTGGGACATGTCAGTAGTAGTCTGAGGACTAAGGTTACTAGTTACGGAATTAATAATTTATATTTAGAAGTATATGTTGATGTTGAAGTGAAAGAACGTATATCTTTACCTAGCTCCTCTAAGGATGTTACAATCCATATGGACGCACCATTAAGTATTAAGATTATTTCTGGTAGTGTTCCAGATTATTATGGTGGTATTGTTGGTAAAAATTCGGAGACAGTTTTTTTAGAAGAAAATGATATGTATTGACATTATATGATATAATCTTTATAGAAGATATTAAGAATAGGGCGTGTTAGAATGAAGATTTATACATTCAATGACAATGAATATGAGTTGTTATCTGATGATGGTTGCTTTTCATATGATTATGTAAAGGATTATGTTACGGATTATTTTAAAGATTTTGATTATATTTTTGGTGATTTTTCTGGCGATAAAGTTAGGTTAAAAGGATTTTATCGGAGTGAATACAAGAATGTGAAGAAATATAATGATATAAAATATTTAGATTACTATCGTAAAGAGTATTGTAATTATGGTGCAAAAACCTTTTTATTAAAAAAAGTTAATAAAAAATAGTTGTATTTTCTTTAAAATACGATATAATTGTATTATATGGATAATAAAGGGAGGACAATTTATGGAAGAAAAGAAAATGATGAAAATCGTGGCAGAAGATGGTTCTACTGAAGATGTAGAAGTTGTATTTGCTTTCGAGTTTAAAGATAATAAAAAAGAGTATGTAATTTATACAAAGAATGAGCGTGACGATGATAATAATATTACTATTTATGTTTCACATGTAGATCGTTCAAATGGTAGTGCAAGACTTTTAGGTGTTGATAGCGAAGAAGAGTGGAATAGAATAAAAGATGTTTTACGTGAACTTGCTAAAGGAGAATAATGTTTGAGGAGGGATAATTATGAATGAAAATGTAGTTTTCAAGGAGATGGCTTTAGATGAGGTGCAGACGGGTATAGGTAGTAGAAGAATTAAGATGAAGCCTGTATCTATGGAACAACTTTTACATAAAGTGGCTAAGTATAGTCCTGTATCTGTTGCTGTTGCTGGTGTTGATATGAATGCTCCTGAAGTAACACAGACTCCTTCTGCTTCTGTAGTAGTTCCTGTTTCTGATGTAAAACCTGAAAATATTATTAAGACTTCTACTTTAGATAATATCGAAAAAGAGAATATTAACGATTATGTGTTACAATTTTTCCCTTTTATCGAATCAAAACCTATTCGATTAACTGATTCTATGTATTTAAAGGTTGGTGCTAATGCTTTGGTTGCTAAAGAGAATTCTTCAGATGCAACTAATGTTGTTAATTTTCCTTTTAATACACCTGTTTTTGATTCTATGTCTGAAACTGGTGTAAATGGTGGTGTTGTTGTATCAAATTCTATTGATACTAGTGCTGTTGATACTCAGAAGATTCAAGATACAGTTAGTGATGCATTTAATGCTACTGAAGAGAATGTCAAAAAAGTAGGTTATTCTAATTCTAAAGCTAAAGTTGAAAAATATAACGAAGATATTAAAGTAGTAAATGAAGTTCCTAAGTTTGGTCATATTAATGATAGCATTTTTTCTACTACTGTTAGTAATACTTCAGAAGATGTAGTTGATATTCAACCTAAGGTTGTTGAAGATAATAAAGATAGAGTTGTTCCTATTGTTGCTCCTGTTAGAGAAGAAAAGGTAATGGTTGTAGATGAGAAAAAAGAACCTGAAGTTCAGCAATTTGTTTTTGATCAATCAATGGATGATGATAAGGAAGAAGTTGTAGAAAATCAAGCAACTACTGTAGAAAGTTCTAATATCGATGCAGATATCATTGATTTTGCGAAAGCTAAAGCCATTATTGAGGAGGAAAAGAAAAAAGCAGCTAGTTTAGATGAAAAGAAACAAGAAGAAGAACAAAAATTAGAAGCTGCTGTTGAAAATTGTAATGAACAACGTGAAGAATATAAGAAGGTTTGTCAACAGGTTAGAGAAGAGATTGCTTATTGGCAAAAGGCGAATGAGGATAGACAACAGGAAGTTCAGCAACTTGAAGAAAAACGTCTTCAACAAGAAAAGATTGCTGCAGATTATGCACAACAAAAGGCAGAAATTACAAGCTTAATCTCTGGAGCTACGGATTATTCAGAGTCTACGCAATTTGTTAAACAAAGGGCAGCTTGAGTTTGTGTATCATAAGATAATGTTTATAAGGATGACTGGTGTCATCTTTTTTTGTAAATAAAAAGGATGTAATTATTTGCCAGTGAAAATAAGTATTTTGATAGTAAAGTTATATTTTCAATTTTATTTCATATTATTAATTATGAAAAATAAAATTAGATATTATTATAATTTTAATGATTTTAGTCTTACTAGAATTAAAGATAATTATTATTTTAGATATCAGAATGTGCTTTATTCGTTTGAAAGAATAGAAAATATTGATTATTTTCAGGTTATACTTTTTATTCTTAAATCAATTCCTAATTCTAAATTTTTTAAAGTTGTTCCCAATATTTTTAATGATGAATTTTGCACTATTAATAATCAGGTTTATGCATTGTTTATGCATAAAGTAGTTGAGTTTTCTCTTTGCAAAGAAATAATTAACTTGCCAATGTTAAATTATCATATATCTAATGTTAAAATTTATCCTTGGGATTTTTTATGGATAAAAAAAATTAATTATTATGAGTATCAAATAGGGCATATTTTTAATGTTGATACTACATCAATAATTAATGATTGTGTTTATTATTATATTGGAATGGCTGAGAATGCAATTTCTTATTTAAAATATAATTTTGCACATTTTTCTTCTAAATTATACTTATGTCATAAGCGCATTTCAGTTAAAGATTTTTTTCATCCACAGAATGTGATTGTTGATTGCTATGCTAGAGATGTATCTGAATATATAAAATATTTATTTTTTTCTAATACATATCAAAGCTTTTGTTTTTCTTCTTTTTTTAAATTATTACATTTTTCTTATAATGATTTTGTTTTATTGTTTTCACGGTTACTTTTTCCTTCTTACTTTTTTGATATATATGATAATATCGTGAATACTCATTCAGATTATTCGGAGTTAAAATCTATTTTATTACGTGTAGATGAATATAATACTTTTTTATCTTATATTTATACTGTTATTTGCAATTTTGTTGAAATTCCCGAGGTTTTATGGTTAAAAAAGTAATTTTTATGATATATTTTGTACTTCTTTTATTTCTGGTATTTCATTTTTTAAAATTTCTTCTATTCCGTCTTTTAAAGTGACATCCATCATTGGACATCCTTCACATGCTCCTGTTAGTTGTACATATACAATATTTTCTTCATATTTAATAAATTTTAAATCTCCGCCGTCATTAATTAAATATGGTCTTATTTTTTCGATTAATATTTTTATTTTCTCTTCCGTTTCATTTTTCATTTTTAATCACCAATGTTATTATATCTTTTTTTTTAAAATTGGTAAAGTATTATCTTCTTGTGATTACGTGATTTTAGTGTTATACTATTTATGTTGGGAAGTGTTTGAATGAGTCAATACAAAAAGGACCAAATTGTTACAGGATGCGTTACCGGCATAGAAAATTACGGGATCTTTGTGAGTTTAGATGATTATTATAGTGGATTAATTCATATTTCGGAAATTTCTGATTTTTTTGTAAAGAATCCTGCTGATTATGTTCATATAGGGGAAACAATTAAAGCTAGAGTTATTGACGATAGTGAGACTGAATCTTTTCATGTTAAACTTAGTATAAAAAATATGGATTATAGGTTTAATAAACGTTGTAGGAGAGTAAAAATAGTTGAAACTAGTAAGGGCTTTATGACTTTAGGTGAATGTTTACCTGTATGGATATCTTTAAAAAAAGAGGAAATTAAAAAAAAGTTGCAAAAAAATTAAAAAAAGTATGTTGAGAGTATTGACAAACGAAGTTTTTATTGGTATATTTAGTACTGTCAACTGACATTAACGGGCGATTAGCTCAGTTGGTTAGAGCACCTGCCTTACAAGCAGGGGGTCACAGGTTCGAGTCCTATATCGCCCACCATGCCGAAATAGCTCAATTGGTAGAGCAACTGACTTGTAATCAGTAGGTTCCGGGTTCAAGTCCTGGTTTCGGCACCATTTTTTTTGGAGAGGTAGCGAAGAGGCTAAACGCGACAGACTGTAAATCTGTTCCTTCGGGTTCAATGGTTCGAATCCATTCCTCTCCACCACTGTATTGCCTCGTAGCCAAGTGGTAAGGCATCAGACTTTGACTCTGACATGCGTTAGTTCGAATCTAACCGAGGCAGCCATTATTATATGATCTGTTAGCTCAGTCGGTAGAGCATTTGACTTTTAATCAAAGGGTCATGAGTTCGAATCTCATACAGATCACCAGTTGCCTGAGTGGCGGAATTGGTAGACGCACAGGACTTAAAATCCTGCGAGATTCAACCCTCGTGCCGGTTCAAGTCCGGCCTTAGGCACCATTTTAATAATTACTCATTAGTTACTGATGAGTTTTTTTATAAACTATGTTCTAGTTTTTTAAAAAGTGTTGACATAGTGAAAATGTTTTGTTATAATCATTTTGTCGTCTGAAAAAGACGTTTTTGGAGGAATACCCAAGTCTGGTTGAAGGGACCGGTCTTGAAAACCGGGAGGTCGTGCGAGCGGCGCAGGGGTTCGAATCCCTTTTCCTCCGCCATTATATCGCGGGATGGAGCAGTTCGGTAGCTCGCAGGGCTCATAACCCTGAGGCCGGAGGTTCAAATCCTTCTCCCGCAACCAATTTGGTCTCATGGTGCAGCTGGTTAACACGTCTGCCTGTCACGCAGAAGATCGCGGGTTCGAGTCCCGTTGAGACCGCCATATGGCTTCATAGCTCAGTCGGTAGAGCAAGGGACTGAAAATCCCTGTGTCGCTGGTTCGATTCCCGCTGGAGCCACCATTTTGTTAATAACTTAGTTTTATATAAATTGGTTACGTACTGCGCTCGTAGCTCAGTTGGATAGAGTGTTTGGCTACGAACCAAAAGGTCAGGGGTTCGAATCCCTTCGAGCGCACCATGTTTCGGGAAGTGGCTCAACTTGGTAGAGCACTTGGTTTGGGACCAAGGGGTTGCAGGTTCAAATCCTGTCTTCCCGACCATTTGATATTAAACGTTGATTTGTCAACGTTTTTTTATGCTCTAATGTCGTTTACGTCGTAATTACGTCGTAAATTTTAGTCTTTTTGTTAGTTAGAATATAAATATTAATAAGATGAATATTTATAAATGTTGATAAAGCATTGAAATATTTTCTTTTCTTATTTCGAAATTAGTTCCATGATCATAGGTTTGTCCGATTTTTTTACCATTGCGATATATGCCAATATTAAATGCAATTTTTATTTCTCCTTTTTCTATTAACGACAAGAATGTACTAAAGTCTTTAATTTTATAGAAGTTTATATTTGTATATCGAAAATAAACTATATTTTTTTCTTTCTTTTTTTCAGCTTCAATAAATGCTAAATATTTTATTTTTGCGTCTAATTTTTCTTTTAAAGTTTTAAAATTCCAGAAACAACATTTTTCAATAAGCTGATAGTGTTGGTTTAGAATTACTAAATATATTTTTTGATAGAAATAATTTATTTCTAATTTCATGAAATAATGATTGTTTACTCTTGTTAATTTATTTGCTGAAATAGTTGCGTAAAATACTTTATATTTAGGTAAAATTTTATCGTACCATCCATATTGAGTTTTTAGATATTGACTTCCATAAATGTAAGGACCATCAAATGTAGCACTAAATAGCGTTACGTTTGCTCTACTATAATATTTTATATATTTTAAGCTTGTTTTAATTTCTATTCCATTATAGTCTGCTATTGGAAGGTTTTCTCGTTCTTTTCCTATTAGATTTTCAAATGTAATTCCAACGTTACCTTTTCCATGAGATGTTCCTTCTATCCAATTTCGTTTTTTAATTTCTATAAATTTTAATTTTAATTCTTCTATAGTTTCTTCCATATTTAACCTCCTCATATATATCATTATAAAAAAAAGAGGATGTTGGCATAAAAATTGATATAAAATAGTAAATTTATTTCTTTTATGGTCTATTAAATATGTCTATTTTAAATAAAATATAAATTTGTTTTATATAATTAAAAATATCATATACTTTAATAGGTGATTTTTTTTGAAAAAAATTTTTCTTTTTCTAACTTTCTTTCTTTTTTTTCTACCATTTACTGTTTCGGCGGATACAGCAAAATCTACTATTGTAATGGATTTAGATAGTGGAAGAATTTTGTATGAGAAAAATGCGGAACAAAGAAGATTAATAGCATCAATTACAAAAATTATGACAGCAATTGTTGCTATTGAAGAAGGTGATTTAACGGAGAAAATTACTGTTGGCGAAGAAGTCCTTTCTATGTATGGAACTAATATTTATGTAGAAGTAGGAGAAAAAATGAAATTGCGCGATCTATTGTATGGTTTACTTCTTCGAAGTGGAAATGATGCTTCGGTTGTAATTGCAAAAGCGATTGCAGGAAGTGAAGAGAAATTTGTAGATATGATGAATCAGAAGGCTAAAGAAATAGGTATGAAAAATACAACTTTTAAAAATCCACATGGTTTAGATGAGGAGTCAGAAAATTATTCTACTGCTTATGACATGGCATTACTTTCTAAATATGCGTATAAAAATAAAACTTATCGCAATATAGTTTCTACTAATAAGTATGAAGTTTCTACTGGTAAAAAAACCTATCTTTGGTATAATCGTAATAAGTTGTTAACGACATATGAGTATTGTACAGGTGGTAAAAATGGTTATACTCCTAGAGCGGGAAAAACTTTAGTAACAACGGCTTCAAAAAATGGACTTAATTTAACTGTTGTTACTTTATCTGATGGAGATATATATCATAATCATCTTGATTTGTATGAGAATATGTTTTCGCAGTATCAGCGATATAAAATTATTGATAAAAATGAATTTTCTATAGATAAGGAGTTTGTAGATGATGAAGTATATCTTAAAGAATCGTTTTATTATCCACTTACTTTAAATGAAATTGATAATATAAAAACAATAGTACATTTTTTTGAAGACTCTGCAACCGATGAGATTGGAAATATTGAAATTTTTTTAAATGATCAAAGGATTGGGGAAGTTCCTATTTATTACAAAGTAAAAAGGAAAGGGCAGTTTTCTTTCCTAAAGTGGTTAAAAGGGTTATTTTCTTGATAGTCTAAAAAAATTAATGCTAGGTCTGCAAAATAAACGAAATCCATTATCTATGGTTCCTATTCCACTGGATATATATAATTTTGATTGTTCTAGTTGATAAAATGGATTTATATATTTAGTTGCTCCTTCTTTTTTGAAAATTCCTCCAAAATATGGTATAACTACTTGTCCATTGTGCGAGTGTCCTGCCAAGAAAAGATTTGTTTGATAGCTTGCAGTAATATCATCTACAGTATCTGGTTCATGCAATAAAGTTATTGTATATATATTGGAGTCATGGGTTGGTTCTTCGAAATATTGATATGCTTGATTAATGTTTATGTTTCCTGATATGCTACTATTTAATCCAATTAAAAGAATAGGTGTGTTACTGTTGTTATAGATTAATTCATAGCTATTATTTAGTATTGTAAATTCACTTTGATTCATAATAGTAGTAAATTGTTCTTTGTCTTCTTCTCCAAAAATAGCGTATTTCCCAATTGTAGACTTAATCTTTTTAAGTTCATTAATTAATGTTTCTTGTTCTTTTGATTTTAATTTATAATTTTTATTAATTAAGTCTCCAGTAAATACTACTAAATCTGGATTTCTACGATTTATCATTTTTACTAATTCTTTTATGTCATCCATAAATATTGTAGAACCATAATGGATATCTGATAGTTGAATTATTTTTAAACCATCAAAACTTTCTGGGATTTTTTCATCTATAATCCGTTCTTCTTTCACAGTAATTAATTTAGATGAGATATATGTTGTATACAGAAAAAATGAGATACTTATTAT
Organism: uncultured Bacilli bacterium; assembly: GCA_944371995.1. Taxonomy (GTDB): domain Bacteria; phylum Bacillota_I; class Bacilli_A; order RF39; family UBA660; genus Faecimonas. Next base: position 38,778 of record CALVYD010000001.1, on the reverse strand, counting down.
AATTACTATAAAGATGATTTTTAGACTTGTTAAAACAATTTTTTTACGTAGTTCTCTATTTTCTTCTCTTATGATTTCTTTTTGCTTTTCTTCATTTCTTTCTGTTCTTGTCGTCATCTTATCACCAATATTATTGTACCATAATTTATAGTAAGTATAAAATAATTCCTATTCTTTTATTTTAGAGTTGACATTAGAAAAATAGATGAATTTTATTTTTTATGATACAATATTAATGGTGATGAAAATGAAATATGATGTTGTAATTATAGGAGCTGGACCAGCAGGGCTATTTACAGCTTATGAACTTATTACAAAAAATAAAGATTTAAAAGTTGCTTTGATGGATAAAGGGCAAAAAGTGAAAACTAGATTTTGTCCTATGAATAAATATAAAACAAAATGTGTAAATTGCAATCCGTGTCGTATTTTATCCGGATATGGTGGTGCAGGCACTTTTTCAGATGGAAAATTAAATTTTATTCCTAAACTTGGAAAAAGTGATTTATTTAAGTATATGAGCGAGTCTGAAGCTAATCAATTGATTGATGATACTGAAGAGATTTTTACTAAATTTGGTATGGACAGTGAAGTTTTTCCTAGTAATATGGAAGAGGCTTTGGAGATTAAGCGAAAAGTTGCCATTCAAGGTGCTAGATTATTATTAATTCGTCAAAAACATTTAGGAAGTGATCACTTACCTGAATACATTGATGAATTTAGTAATTATTTAGAAGAGCATGGTGTTACTTTGTATGAAAATACTGATGTTTCTGATATAGTTTCTGTCAATAATGGATATGAAGTTGTTTATGGTAAGAAAAAGGTTACTGCTCGTAAGGTGGTTGTTGCTCCTGGCAGAACGGGAGCAAAATGGATTCAAGAATTAGCCGATAAATATCATATTCCATATTTGTCGCAGAGTATTGAAATAGGTGTTAGGGTTGAAGTTAGAAAAGAGATTTTAGAGGCTATTACTAATGTAATATATGATCCTACTATTTTTATTCGTACGGATACTTATGGTGATGAGATTAGGACATTTTGTACGAATCCTGGTGGATTTGTTGCGAAAGAAAATTATTATGGTTATATTTGTGTTAATGGTCATGCATTAAAGGATGTGAAGTCTAATAATAGTAATTTTGCATTTATCAGTCGTGTTCATTTGACAGAGCCAGTTACTAATACTAGGCTTTATGGTGAGTCTATTGCTAGAATTGCGAATGTGTTAGGAGATTCTAAGCCGATAATTCAATCTCTTAAGGATCTTAGAAGTGGAAGAAGATCTACTTGGCATCGGATTAATCAGGGTTTTGTAGAGCCAACGTTAAAGGATTGCGTTGCCGGGGACCTTGCTTTAGTTTTACCACATCGTATTATTACTAATATTTTAGAGGGATTACAAAAGTTAGATAAGATTATTCCTGGTGTTAATAATGATGAGACACTTCTTTATGGACCAGAAATTAAGTTTTTTAGTAATGAAATTGAGACGGATAATTACTTTAAGTTAAAATCAGAAGATATATATTTTATTGGTGATGGTGCTGGAAAAGCTGGAAATATAGTAGTTGCTGCAGCAACAGGATTAGTTGCGGCACGTGATATTTTGGAGAAGGAGAAGTAGTATGAAAAAAATATTATTGGTGTTTGTTACTATTGCTACTTTGTTCACTTTAACAGGTTGTGGAGTAAAAGAAGATTTGCTTGGTATTTCTTATGATGTGGATGGTAATGAGACAACTCTTGATCAGTATGATACTAAAAATCCAGTAGTTGCTATGTATGTGGAGGACTACGGGTCTATTGTTATTGAGCTTTATCCTGATGTTGCTCCTAATACTGTTAATAATTTTATTTCTTTGGTAAAATCTGGATTTTATGATAATAATACTTTTCATCGTTTGGTGAAGGACTTTGTATTACAAGGAGGAGATCCTAATGGAAATGGTACTGGCGGGCCTGGATATACAATTAAAGGTGAGTTTAGTGAAAATGGTTTTGAAAACGATTTAAAACATGATAAATGGGTAGTTTCTATGGCTCGCAGTGAGGATTATGATTCTGCAGGTAGTCAGTTCTTTATCATGTTAGGTGAAGCAGAATATTTAGATGGAGAGTATGCAGCATTTGGCAAAGTTATTGATGGTAAAGATAATATTAATCGAATTGTTAAAAATGAAGGTATTTCTGATCCTAATTCAGGAAAGCTTACTCATAATTTGACTATTAAGAAGACAATTATTGATTTAAAAGGAAAAGAGTATCCTGATGTTAAGAAGATTGATGAGGAATAGTTTAAATAGAAATTACTCTTGAAAAAGTTATCAATATACGTTATAATCATTCGTAGATGCGATGATACTGAGGAGTAAAAATGGAGAGTCTTTAGAGAGGCTATGGTTGGTGAAAATAGCTGATGAACTATTTTGAAGGTAGCAGTGGAGCAGAGTTTCTGAACTAGTAGTAAGAAATATCCGTTCATCACGTTACGATGTTGAGATAGAGTTTTTAATTCTATAAAATAAGGTGGTACCACGAGTTTTCGTCCTTTGGATGAAGCTCGTTTTTTGTTAAGAGGTGAAATTATGAGAGGAAAAGTTGTTATTATACCTGATGAGAGACAAATTTTGGCTGATTCTTTCGAGAGAGATGTATATTATGGTGAGGATCATGTAGAGGTTTATCAGGAGTTTTCTGATAAATATCGACTTGGTTATTCTTTTTTAAAAGATGATTCTCAACATGCTTCTTTAGAAATTGCACGTCTAGGTCATTTTTCTTATAAAACGGAAAATGATGCGGGTATTATTATTTTTTATTTACCTAAAGAAATAACTGATCAGCAATTAAATTATTTTGAAACACATCAATATGATTTTTTTTCTTGGAATATGGTTGGTGCTTATAGTTTTTCAGAAGATAATGATGAAAAGGAAGTTGTATCATTAAAAGGTTTATCTACGATTTTACAAACGATGCGAGTCAAGAATCAGTTGTTTCATTCAAATCAAGTAAATTTAAAAGGTAGATAGGTGAGATTTTTATGTTAGATAATAAATATAAAGCACAAGAAAAAGAGGCAAAATGGTTGAATTATTGGAATGATAATAAAATATATCAGTTTATTCCAGATGGTAGAGAAGTATTTTCAATCGATACTCCACCACCAACAGTTAATGGTAAAATCCATATCGGGCATATTTTTTCTTATTCACAGACAGAAATGATTGCTAGATACAAAAGATTGAGAGGTTACAATGTTTTTTATCCTTTCGGATTCGATGATAACGGGTTACCTAGTGAAAGACTTGTAGAAAAAGAGCAAGGTAAAAAGGCACATGAAATTGGTAGAGAAGAATTTTCAAAATTGTGTTATAGGACTACAAATAAATATGAAGAAGAATTTCAAGAGTTGTTTAGTAAAATGGGAGTAAGTACGGATTGGGATATTCATTATAAGACAGTTAGTCCTTCAACTATTAAGATTAGTCAGTTGTCTTTTTTGGATTTAGTAGATAAAGGACATTGTTATCATAAAGAATCACCTGCATTATGGTGTAATGAATGCTTAACTTCTATAGCACAGGCAGAGTTAGAAACCAAGACTATTAAAACAACTTTTAATTACATCAATTTTAAAACTGTAGAAGATGGAGAAGAGTTTACTATCGCAACAACTCGTCCAGAATTATTACCGGCTATTGTGTGTGTATTTGTCAATCCTAATGATGATGAACATAATCATTTAATTGGGAAGACAGCACATATTCCTGTTATAGATGTAGGAGTTCCTATTATGGCAGATGAGAAGGTCGCTATAGACAAAGGTACTGGTGTAGTAATGTGCTGTACTTTTGGAGATCAGACAGATATTGAATGGTGGAAAAAATATAATTTACCATTAAAATATATTTTTACAGATGATGGAAGAATTATAGATGATGTACCAAATTATGGTGGATTAAAAATTAAAGAAGCAAGAAAGCGGATTATTGAGGATTTACAAAATGGAGGATTTATTGTAAAGATAGAAGAATTAGAACACGATGTTCAAACTCATGAAAGATGTGGTAAAGAAGTAGAGTATTCTGTTATGAAGCAATGGTTTATAGATACTATGAATCATAAAGAAGATTTTTTGAAAATAGGTAATGAAATTCACTGGTATCCTGGACATATGAAAAATAGGTATAATGAATGGGTTCAGAACATTATGTGGGATTGGTGTATTTCTAGACAAAGGTATTTTGGTGTTCCATTCCCTGTTTGGTATTGTAGAGAATGTGGAGAACCTATATTTGCCAAAAAAGAGGATTTACCTGTAAATCCATTAGTAGATTCACCAATGATAGATAAATGTCCTAAATGTGGATGCACTGAATTTGTTCCTGAAACCGATGTAATGGACACCTGGGCAACTTCTTCAGTCACTCCATTAATAAACATGAAATATGGTGAAAAGGATAGTTATGAAGATATTTTAAAATCTATGAGTTTAAGAACGAATGCATCAGAAATTATTAGAACCTGGGATTTTTATACGATAGTTAAGAGTTTTTATCATTTTGGTGCGAGACCATGGGATAATGTTATGATTTCTGGATTTGTTATGGCGGATAAGGGACAAAAAATAAGTAAGAGTAAAGGCAATAGTAAGATAGAACCATTATCTCTTATAAATCAATATTCGGCTGATGTAATACGTTACTGGGCAGGTTCAGGGCGTTTAGGTACAGATATTGTGTATAGTGAAGAGACGTTACAAAGAGGACGTAAATTAGTAAATAAGATTTGGAATGTATCTAAATTCATTGAAATGCACCTTCAAGATTATGAAGATAAAGAATTTAATAATTATGAATACATTGATAAATGGATATTAGGAAAATATCAAGAAATGGAACAAGGATTTCTTAAATATCTTGATGATTATGAAGTTGGTCTTGCATTAAATCATTTAGAGAAGTTTTTCTGGAATTTTTGTGATAATTACATTGAAATAGTAAAGCACAGGTTATATCGTCCTGAGGAATTTGGTGCAGAAGCTAGATATTCAGGACAAAAAACAGTTTATACTTTACTTTATAAATTATTGCAAGATTTTAGTATTTATTTTCCATTTATTACAGAAGAGATTTATCAAGAATTGTATCATGATAAAATATCTATTCATTTAACAGAGATTATAAAATTAAATAATAATTTTGATAAAGAAATGAAATTAGGAGATCAAATTATTGAAATCATTAGTATTGCAAGAGGAGAAAAAACTAATAATAATGTTTCTTTAAAAACTCCAATTAAGAATTTTGATTTAGATGTTAATGAAGATTTGAAAGATGCCATAGAAAAATCAATTAAAGATTTTAAGGCTACCTTATTTATTAAAAAATTAAATATAAGTCTTATTGAAGATGATTATAATATAAAAAATATTGAGTTAGAGTTAGAATAATTTAAGGAGGGTGAATTATGTTAGATAAAAAATATAACCATGTAGAGGTTGAAAAAAACAAATATGAAGAATGGAAGAGTAAGGGATATTTTAAGTCTGATAGTAAGAGTGACAAGACTCCTTATTGTATTGTAATACCTCCTCCAAATGTAACAGGTAAGCTTCATCTAGGTCATGCCTGGGATACAACGCTTCAAGATATTTTGATTCGTTATAAGAGAATGCAGGGATATGATACATTATGGCTTCCTGGAATGGATCATGCTGGTATTGCGACTCAAGCTAAAGTTGATAAACGTCTTCGAGATATAGGAATAAATCCTCGTGGAATTTCTCGTGATGAATGGCTTAACCATGCTTGGAATTGGAAAGATGAGTATGCAAATACTATTCACGAGCAATGGGCAAAGTTAGGACTAAGTCTTGATTACACAAAAGAGAGATTTACTTTAGATAAAGGCCTTAACGATGCAGTTAATTATGTATTCGTTAAACTTTATGAAAAGGGTCTTATTTATCGAGGAGAGCGAATTATCAACTGGGATCCAGTTCAAATGACAGCACTTTCTAATGAGGAAGTTATTTATAAAGAAGATAAAGGTGCATTTTATCATATTAAGTATTTTATTAGCGGAACTGATCAATATTTGGATGTAGCAACAACTCGTCCTGAAACTTTATTTGGTGATACGGCAGTTGCAGTTAATCCGAAGGATGACCGTTATAAACATTTGATTGGAAAAACGGTTATTTTACCAATTGTTAATAAGGAAATTCCAATCGTTGGTGATATGCATGCAGATCCTGAGTTTGGTACTGGTGTAGTTAAAATTACGCCTGCTCATGATCCTAACGATTATGAAGTTGGTATGCGTCATAATTTGCCAAGAGTTGTTGTTATGAATTTGGATGCCACTATGAATGAGAATGCTCCTGGATATGAAGGAATGACTCGTGAGGAGTGTCGTGAGAAATTACTAGAAGATTTGAAGGAGCAAGATTTATTGATTCGTGTTGAAGAGATGGTACATAATGTCGGACATAGTGAACGAAGTGATGCAGTTGTTGAACCAACTCTTTCTAAACAATGGTTTGTTAAGATGAGACCTCTTGCGGATCGAGTTTTAGAAAATCAAAAAAATAAAGATACAAAAGTTAATTTTGTACCTGAACGTTATGAGAAGACGATGAATCATTGGATGGAAATTACCTATGATTGGTGTATTTCTAGACAACTTTGGTGGGGACACAGAATTCCTGCTTGGTATCGCGGGGATGAAGTTTATGTTGGACTTAGTGCTCCAGAAGGTGATGGCTGGGTACAGGATGAGGATGTTCTTGATACTTGGTTTTCATCTGCTTTATGGCCATTTTCCACTTTAGGTTGGCCTGAAGAAACAGAAGATTTTAAAAGATATTATCCAAATAACGTATTAGTTACTGGATATGATATTATTCCATTCTGGGTAAACCGTATGACTTTTCAAGGCTTAGAGTTTACTGGAAAACGTCCATTTAAAGATTGCCTTATTCATGGTCTTATTCGTGATAAAGAAGGACGTAAGATGAGTAAATCTTTAGGTAATGGGGTAGATCCAATGGATGTTATTGATAAGTATGGTGCTGATAGCTTACGTTTCTTTTTAACAACCAATACGGCTCCTGGTACAGATTTACGTTACGATGAGGAGAAAGTAAAATCTACTTGGAATTTTATTAATAAATTATGGAATGCTTCTCGTTATGTTTTAATGAATATTGAGGATTTAACGAAAGAAAAAATTACGTTTAGTAATTTAAGTAAAGCAGATAAGTGGATTTTGACTGCTAAAAATCAACTAATTCAAGAAGTTATTAAAAATATGGATAGTTATGATTTCCATAATGTTGGTAATACTTTGTATCAATTTATTTGGGAAGATTTCTGCGATAATTATATTGAACTTAGTAAAGCCTTAATGAATGATACTACTAAGAGTGTATTATTAGATGTTCTTACAACAATTTTAAAATTGTTACATCCATTTATGCCTTATGTAACAGAGGAGATTTATGATAAGCTTCCAGTTAGAGATAGTGAATCTATTATGATTAGTTCTTATCCTACATATAATGAGAATGAAGTTTTTGTAAATGACTATGAAGATGTTAGAAAAGTAATTACTGATTTAACAGAAATTCGTAATTTAAAAGTTACAAATGGAGTTAAGAAGGATGCTAAAGTTCAGTTAGAAACTGATAAAGATTTAGAATATATTTATCGTTCTCAACTAAAAATTACGGATGATAATTTAATTACTGATAATGATGATACTACTAGTTATCAGACAATCTCTTATCAATCTTCTTTGGTTCAGATAACTTATTATTTTGAAAATGAAGTTAATAAAGAGCAATTACAAGAAGAAATTAAGAAACTAAAAGCTTCTATTGAACGACGTGAAAAACTTCTTTCTAATGAAAATTATGTAAATAAAGCACCAAAGAATATTGTAGATATGGACCGAGAAAAACTAGCAGAGGAGAAAGAAAAGTTAGTATCTTTGGAATCACAACTATAGTTTTTAGCAATAGAGTTTTGTCTATTGCTTTTTTTATACTTTTTTAGTATTCTAGTTTTGTAGTAGGAAGTGGTTAAATGAAAGAAGTTTTGGATGCGTTAGTTGATGGTAAAAGTTTTGAATTTGTTTTAGAGGAATTTCAGTTGAGTAAGTATGAGTTATTAGCTGTTTTACGCAAGGAACTTCTTTCTTATCAGAAGGATTTTAACTTGGAACAAATGGATCAATTGAGGACTACTTATTTGTCATCTTATAGTATGGTGGATTTGACTGGTCAAAAAGTTATGTTAGTTTCTGATACTCATTTTGCGAGTAAAAAAGAAAATCCTGATTATTTTCCTATGGTTTTAAATTTTTGTCATAACCATGGGATTTTTTATTTATTTCATGCTGGTGATATTGGTGATGGATTAGTAGAAGCTGATAAGAATTATCAAACACCTATGAAGCAATGTGAACGTATTTTAGATGTATATCTAGAAGATGAAAGTATTCGTCAATACCTTTTAGGAGGTAATCATGATTATAAATATTTAGAACATGGTATTGATTTATTAAAGGTTTTGTCTTCGGAGAAGAAAAATGTTTTTCCATTAGGATATACACAATCTTATTTTACTGTATTTGGTTATCCAATTTCCTTTGAGCATTATAGCAAAAAACATTCTTCCTATCGGTTAGTCGAGTATCCTTTTGTTATTTCAGGTCATGCACATAAAAGTCGGTTTGCTGATAATTTTATCAAACTTCCAACTTTGAGTGATGATATTCATTATAAAAATTTGCCTGAAGGAGTACCTGGTTTTGTTGTTATGGAGACAACTTCTTATGAAATGCATTTTGATCTTACTTTTTCAAGGTATTCTTTTGATTCGTTAGAACCGAGAAAGGAAGAAGCTTATACATATCAATTTGTTAAAAAATTATGATACTTTTGTAAAATTTTGAAAGTGTCTTTTTTTTTCGACAAATAATTCACTTTTTTTTTAGTATTCTGTAGATGGTGATGAAAAAATGAAAAAGACAATGTTATTAGCAGTAATTTTTGTAGTACTTGGTGCTATTTGTGGTAATTATTTATATCAGAAAGCACCAGATAGTATTTCTGTATTTCAAGAAGATAATGCTTATTATTTTTTGCAAGAGGGAGTTTATTCTTCTAAGGAAATTATGCAGGAAAATGTTGGTGACTTAGCGAATAAATTAACAGTTTTAGAAGATAATAAGTATTATGTATATGTTGGTATTACTAAGACACGTGAGAATGCAGAAAAAATTCAAAAGATATATAAGGATATGGGATATCAAACTTATATCAAGGAAATGAAATTAGACAATGAAGAGTTTTCTAATAATGTAGTTCAATTTGATTTATTGGTGAAGGAGTCGGATTCTGCAGATGATATTTTAACTATAGAAGAGGTTGTACTTGCTAATTATGAGGAACTAATTGGTACAGGAATGTAGAAGTTTTTTCCTATAATAATATAGAGGTGATTATTATTTATAAGATGAAAGAACTTCCTGATGATGAACGTCCTAGAGAAAAGTTAATTATGCATGGTGCTCAATCATTATCAGATTCACAGGTATTATCTATTCTTCTTCGTAACGGGTGTCATAATAAAAATGTACATGAATTAGCGATAGAAGTTTTAAAGAAATATCCTGTTGCAACAATTAAAGAGTGTAGTTATTATGATTTTATTTCTGTTAAAGGAATAGGAAAAGTAAAAGCAATTGAAATACTAGCTGCTATTGAATTTGGACGACGTATTTTTTTGCGAGATAAAGAATCGTTAATCAAATTTCAATGTGCAGAAGATATTTGGAAAGATATTAAATATTATATTGCTGATCTAAAGCAAGAATATTTTTATTGTTATTATTTTAATCAAAAACAAGAATTATTAGAAAGGAAGTTATTGTTTATGGGAACTATTAATCGTAGTGTTGTTCATCCTAGGGAAATTTTTAAGGAGGCATATCGTTTGAGTGCATCTAGTATTGTGTGTATTCATAATCATCCTTCTAATCATGTTATGCCTAGTAAAGAGGATGTTTTACTTACTGATCATTTAGTAAAAACTGGTTATGTTCAAGGTATTCCTATTCGTGATCATATTATTGCAGGAGAAGATTCTTATTATAGTTTTTATGAACATCATAATATTTTAAATCTATAGTTGCGAGGCTAATTTATTTATATTATAATAAGTTGGAATGGGATGATGTTATGTACAAGAGTAGAAAAAGAAAAAATTTAAATTTTAAAATTGTAGTTATAGCGGTTATCTTTTTAATTATATTTGGTCTTACGGTTTCTATTAAGATGAATCGTTCTAATTTTTTTGGAGAAGGCATTGTTAAAGATGTGATTACTATGATAGATAAAGTAGTTATGTATCCTTTTACGGCGTTAAATGGTGAAAAAGATGTTGACCAAACAGAGAGTTATCTTATTCAGAAAAACGTTAATGCTTCTTTGGAACAAGAAATTCAAGAATTAAAAGATGTGTTAGATTTAAATAGAACACTTACTGAATATACGCCTATTAATGCTACAATTTTATCTAGAAATAAAAATTATTGGTTTAACCAATTAATGATAGATAAGGGTTCAAAAGATGGAATAAAAAAGGATATGGCTGTTGTTACTAAACATGGTTTAGTTGGAAAGATTTCAAGAGTATATAAAAATTCTAGTGAGATTAAATTAATTACTTCAGATGATGTTAATTATAAAGTTAGTGTTACTATTCAAACGGGTACAGGTGATAGTTATGCTATTTTAAATGGCTATGATTCTGATACTGAGTGTGTTACTGTTACTGGTGTAGATAAAATGAGTACAGTACAAAAAGGAGATACGATTATTACTAGTGGTTTAGGTGGTATGTTTCCTGGAGGAATTTATGTAGGTGTTGTACAAGATATAAAAAGTGATAAGTATGATTTAAGTAAAACATTATATATTAAGACATCGCAGGATTTTAATGATATTCATTATGTTACTGTTTTAAAGGAGAAAGAGTAATATGTTGATTCCTATAGTTATCCTTGTTATCTCTTTTCTTTTAGATGGTATTCTTTCTAATTTTTTACCATATATGGTAGGAGATTTATCATTATTTACGCCTATGCTTACTATTGTTTCTTTCGTTGTTATCTATCCTTTTTTTACAAAAACAATTCGTAAGTATTTAACTATCTGTTTTGTAACAGGATTGGTTTATGACTTTATGTATACTAATTTATTGTTTTATAATGCAATATTATTTTTAGGATTAGGTGCTCTTGTGCTGCTACTTTATCGTTATATTCGGCTTAACTGGTTAAGCTTATTATTATTTATCAGTTTGGCAATTATTGGATATGAGGTTATGAATGTCATTGTTATTTTGATTTTTCAGCTGGTTCCGATGACTTTTTATCGCTTTTTATATAAGATTAGTCATAGTTTATTGTTGAACTTAATTTATGGAGAAGTTCTTTACTTTATTATTTCTCTTATTCCTAAAAAATATAAGAGGCTTACTATTAATTCTTAAGAAAAGCAGAATATCTGCTTTTCTTTTTTCATATCCTTTATTAGAGGAGATTATACTATGAATACAAAAAAAACAGTAAAGAAGAGACTAGTGTTAAAAAAAAGTGTCAAATCATTTATAACCAGAGCACTTATTACAGTAATTATTTTTTTAGTAGGTATGATACTCATAAAGAAAGATAATAATATTAAGAATACTATATTAGAAAATGTGTATGATAAGAATTTTGAGTTTGCGAAGATAAAAGATGTGTATCAAAAATATTTTGGTAATATTTTGTCTATTGATCAATTGGCAGTGAAAGAACAGGCTGTTTTTCAAGAGACTTTGTCTTATAAAAATGCGCATACCTATTTAGATGGTGTGAAGTTGACAGTAGATGAAAATTATATGGTTCCTGTACTTGAGAGCGGAATTGTTATTTTTTTAGGAGAAAAAGAAGGATATGGAAATACGGTTATTATAGAGCAAGTCGATGGTGTTGATGTTTACTATTCCAATATTTCGACTGATGGCATTAAACTCTATGATTATGTAGAAAAGGGAACGTTGTTAGGAGAGGCAGAAGATAAAAAATTATATTTAGTTTTTCAAAAAGATGGGACTTTTTTAAATTATAAAGACTATATTTAGTTATGTAGAAGTTCATCCTTTATTTTATTTATTGGCCTTTTTTGCTGTTATTACGGCTTCCTTTTTTTCTTTCTGTGTGATTACGTTTTTAATTGTTATTCATGAGATAGGGCATTTTCTTATGGTATATTTGTTAGGAGGAGAGATTCACAAGATATTAATTTATCCTCTGGGAGGAATTTCTAAGTTTTCTACTTCTTATAATATTTCTTTAGTAAAAGAATTGATTATTTTAGTATTTGGACCGTTATTTCAAATTTTGGGATGGTTTTTACTAATTCATTTGTTTCCTGAAAAAGAAATTTTAATATCTACTTATCATTATGGAATTCTATTTTTTAATTTGCTTCCTATTTATCCTTTGGATGGTGGAAAATTATTATGTTTAATTTTTCATACAGTTTGTTCTTATAAAAAGGCATTTTATTTTACTTTTTGCATTGGTTATTTATTGTTATTTTGTTTTTTAGTTTTTACGGTTTTTTCTTTTTCGTTGAATGTTTTCTTTTTATCTATTTTTTTATTAGTTAAACTTACGAGAGAGTATCAGCAAATTCCTTATTTTTATGAGAGATTTTTACTAGAAAGATATCTAAATCATTATTGTTTTAAGAAGAGTAAGTTAATTAAAAATACTGATAATTTTTATCGCGGGTATCGTCATTTGATAAAAGAAGGGGATTTTTATTATCTTGAAGATGAATATTTAGAAAAAAAGTATAAAAGTTGTTGACATTTCATGTTTTGCTTGCTATAATCAATTTGTCGACTTGAGAAAGGGAGACAAATATGGGGCATTAGCTCAGCTGGGAGAGCGCCACGTTTGCACCGTGGAGGTCAGCGGTTCGATCCCGCTATGCTCCACCATATTGATTATTACGCTACTAAGTAGCGTTTTTTTATTTATCTGTAGAGAGGATGCTTATGAGTAAACTGTCATTCGTATTTGATTTCTTTTTAAATCGTGAAATTAAAGAGTATTTATTTACTATACCAGGTGTTATCGATGTTAATATTCATCATCGTACATTAATGATAGAGTATGATAATCAAAAACTTAGCGATTATATTTTACGCATGGAAGTTTTTTTGTTTTTAGATATTTTTAAAAGGCCATCTTTGATTTCTTTTGATAAACATGCGAATAAAGAATTACTAAGTTATTGTATGAAGATAACTGATATTTGTTGTGAATACTGTTTAAAGGGAATGCTAGATGAGTTGTTTTTAACGAATGGTGTTATAAGTGCCTTTATGGAATATGATGATATAGTGGAAAACGATAAGTGTGATGCAGTTATCAATATTACATATGATCCTTCTATTATTAATGAAAAAATGCTTACTATTTTAGAAAGTAAGTTTAATACCAAATAAAAAAGCACAAGGTTGTGCTTTTTTTATCTGCAACCATTTCCTCCGTTGTTGCAGCAATTATTATTTCCTCCCCAGATGAAGAAAATAATTATAATAACGATGATGATTGCCCAGATCCATCCTGAACCAAAACCATCATTATTTCCATAATTGTATGGATAAGGATACATTCCGTACATATTACTTCATTCCTTTCATTATAGTATAATCAAAATAATGATAAATATATACAGCAAACGCCCAGTTTTAAATAATTTATTATTATGGTAGAATAATTTTTATGGAAGGGTGATATTGTGAAAAAGTTAGAAGAGTTAGATTTGTCTAAAAAGAAATATATTATTTTTGATATGGATGGTACTTTGATTGATTCTATTGGAATTTGGAATGAAGCGGATTTTCGGATTATTGATAAATTTGCAGGAGTACAAGTTGATTTGAATAATATTCAGCAAGAAAGAGACTGGTTTTTAGAAACTCACTCTAGTGAAGATATCTATGTTGCTTATTGTGATTACTTAATTCAAAAATATCATATGAGTATTTCTAAAGATGAGTTAATATTAGAGAGATGGAGTAGTGTTGAATCAATTTTAACATATGAGTTGACGTATAAACCAGGTGTTCCGGAATTGTTGCGAGAATTGAAAGATCGAGGTTTTACTTTAGTTCTTGCAACTGCAACGACACAAAGACAGATTGATATTTATGCTAATCAAAATCTGACTATGGCACATGCTGTTTCTATTTATGATATTTTTGATTTTATTATTAGAAAAGAAGATGTTGTTTATAAAAAGCCTCATCCAGAAGTTTATTTGAAAGTCTTAGAACATTATCAAACAAATCCAGAATTATGTTTAGTATTTGAGGATTCTTTACACGGTGTTATGGCTTCTAAAGGTGCCGAAATAGAAACTATTAATGTGTATGATAAATATTCTGATAAAGACCGATTAGAGATTAATTTTCTAGCTGATTATAAAATTGATTCTTATAGAGAATTTACTGATTGTTGTCTGCTGAAAAAAAGTTATCAATATAAAAAAATCGTAGAAAAAAAATAAAATGTTGCTTATGAAAAAAGTGAAAAAATGTTATAATTAAATTACAACGAGTAGCTGTTTATTGGTGTAAGTCCAGTTGATAGCTATTTTTTTTAGGAGGCTTAAAATGTATAAATCTGGAGATGTTGTTGTTTATAGAAGAGATGTTTATAGGATAAAGGATGTGCAAGATAATTATTTTTTTAATAAAACTTATTATATTATGAATCCAATTGATGATGATTCGTTAGTTACCAGTGTTCCTGTAGATACGACTTCTTATTTACGTGATGTTATTACGAAAGAGGAAGCAGAAGATTTAATTGCTAAAATTCCATTTATTGAAACTATCCAAGTTAATGATAGGGATATTGAATATGAGTATAAACGATTACTAGGTGAAAATACTTTAGAAAGTTTAATAAAGATTATAAAAACAGCTTATTTAAGAAACATGACGCGATTAGATCAAAATAAAAAAATTAGTGAAAAAGATGAACAGTATTTTAATCAGGCTGAGAGACGATTATATAATGAATTATCTATCAGTTTACAGTTAACTTTTGATGAGACAAGGCAATATGTTATTGATTCTGTAAAGGCTTTGTTAGCATAAGGTTTAGTAGATTATTCCAATCTACTTTTTCTATGGTATAATTTTTATGGAAGGGTGATACTATGGAGAAAACTAATGTTATGAGAATTTTAGAACAGCGTAAAATAAAATATCAGTCTTATTATTATGGTGATACTTCTGCTGTTAGTGGTGTTGAAGTGGCGATTGCTCTAAATCAAGATTTTAGAAGGGTTTTTAAAACGTTAGTTACTGTTTCTAATTCAAAAAAATATTATGTGTTTATGATTCCTGTTAATCAAGAATTGGATTTAAAAAAAGCTGCTAGAAGTGTTTCTTGTAAGTCTATTTCTATGTTACCTTCTAAAGAGTTGCTTCCTCTTACCGGGTATATTCATGGAGGATGTTCTCCAATTGGTATGAAAAAAGCATTTTTAACAGTGATTGATTCTAGTGCTTTAGAGTTTCCGGCGATTATTTTTAGTGCAGGGAAGATAGGATATCAGGTTGAAGTTGAGGTTTGTGATTTGAGAAAATTACTTCATTGTCAATTTGCAAGTATTATAGAAGGTGTTAGTTTATGACATTAGAAGAGTATCAAGATATGGAGATAGATAAATTGTTTTTTAGACTTGGAAATTCTAAGTTCCGTAGTCGCTTTCATTTAACAGATAAAGATAAAAAATATGTTTTGGAAAAAGGCATGGATGTTGTCTCATCTCATGCATATGATTTTATTTCTAAACGATTAGCTCCAGCTAATTTAGTTAATGATGGTAAGCAAACGCCGATGAAAGGGCATCCTGTTTTTGTAGCACAACATGCGACTGCAACTTGTTGTCGAGGGTGTCTTTATAAATGGCATCATATTTCTAAAGATAAAGATTTAACAAAAGAACAAGTTGATTATGTTGTGCGTGTTATTATGCGATGGATAAAAAAAGAGGTGATGAAATGACAATAGAAGATGAATTTAAATATTTAGTTGGTGGATATTATGGAATTATGGAAATGGATGAATATGATTTAAAGGTTTTTGTATTAAAAGATATTGAAAATTATATTCGTGCATTTATTGAAGAGAATCCTTTATCTAATTTTGATTATAAAAAAGAAGCAGAAAATATTAAAGATACGATGTCACTTAGGACAAAGTTACAAGATAGTTTATTAGTTTTATATAAAATAAATGCTCCTATGGATTTAGTATTTATGGTTAAAGCTAGATTGAAGAAATTGGATAAGAATAAAAATTCTTCTTGAAAAGTTGTGTTTTTTTTGATATAATTTAGAATGGAAACAAGAGATAATCGGTAAATATTGGAAACGCACATTCTTTTTGAATGACTAACGAACAACACATGTTATGTGTTGTTTTGTTTTGTTATGGAAAGGAGTAGTGTATTTATGCCAAAGACTAAATTTCAAGATTTTATTTATACGATTATTATGGCAGCTTTGATGGTTTATGTGATGGTTTGTTATAATATTGCAATTCATAGTGGAGGATTACATAATTTTGTATTTTTAGAAGCATTTAAAGAGTTTTTCTTTATGTATGTTATTGCTGGAGTGTTAGAGTTTTTCCTAATTGGAAAAATTGCTCATAAATTAGTTTTTAAAGCAATTAATCCTAAAGAACAACCTTCTATTATTGTTTCTTATGCAATATCGATTGTTATCGTTTCATTTATGTGTCCGATTATGAGTTTTATTGCAACTATATTTATATCTAAACCAGAAATTAGTCAATTTGTTGTAACATGGTTACAATTTATGGTAATAAGCTTTCCAATGGCATTATGCTTTCAACTTTTTTATGCAGGACCATTGGTTAGATTTCTTTTTTCGTTACTTTTTAGAGAAAAGGCAAAATAATAGTTGTCTTTTTTTTAAATTTTAATTTAAATAGTAAGGTGAATATTTGTGGAAGATTTAGAAATTGTAAATAGTATATGATAATATTACCTTGTTTATTTTGTAATATTATAGTATAATAAGCATAAATTTTAGGGGGATTACTATGGAATTTTTAGTGTTTATTAGTTATGTGTTTTTTGCCTTTTTATTATTTTTATTTCTTAATTTTGTTGTGAAAAGGTTTTCTTTGACTAAGGTTCAATATGTTTTGTTTACTAATATTTTCTTAGTTTTTTTAGCAAGTGTTGCTAGCTATTTTCATTTAAATACTTTTTGTGATGATATATTCATCATTGTTATTTTTGAGTTTTTAATTCGTATGCTTTATACTACTTATTTACTAGAGAAAGATTTCTTTTCTAAAGAAGAAGGCGTTTTGTCTTTATATTTAGGTAATGTTATAGTTGCGTATTTACTTAATCAGTTTATTATTAGGCAAGTAGATATGGTGTTTTTGAATCCAGAACAGTTGAAATTTTTACTTTGGATTTTTATTATTTTATTTATCTATCAATTTTTTTATAAGAAAGAAATTATTACTTCTACTGAGAAAATTTCTAAAAAGCTATCTATTGCAGATAGAGGGCAGTATATCATTTTACAGTATGCTAAAATGAAAAAGAAATATGGTAAAGAGATTCAAGTCCAAGGAAATATGCGTTTTTTGATTTATGCCATTATGATTTTTGAAAACTATAAACGACCTAGTTTTTTTAGACAGATGGATTATTTTCGTTATCAGTTTGATCATGTTCCTAGAAAGCAAGGTATTATGCAGGTGGATAGTAAAAAGATTCTTAGCGATTTAGAAAGTATTGAAGTTATTGAGAATAAACTTGAAAATTTACAAGAAAAAAAGAAGTCTAAAAAGAATGATATTGATATTTCTTTCTTGTTAAAAGGTATTGGTAAAGAACAAGAAGAAATTGAACAAATAGAAAAGATTTATCAATATTTGAAAGAATTTTCAGAGTTGTAAGATTTTTATTTATAGAAATGATGTAATTTTTTGAAATTGGTAGTTAGTAATACTGAGTTAGATATTTTGTTTTCCTGAAATTATACTGCTAAAAATACTAGAAAAATAATTCCGGAAAATATGCTAAAAGAAAAGTGATGTAAGTTGCTTGTCTTTTTTTCTTTTCTATAGTAAAATTTAAGGAGTTTTGAGGTGATAAAAATGATACAAGTAAATAATGTTAGTTTGAAGTTTGGTAAACGTACTTTATTTGAGGACGTTAATATTAAGTTTACTAGTGGAAATTGTTATGGATTAATTGGTGCAAACGGATCTGGAAAGAGTACTTTTTTAAAAGTATTGTCTGGTGAGGTTGAAACTACTACTGGAGAAGTTATCGTTTCTAAGGGAGAGCGAATTTCATTCTTAAGACAGGACCATTATCAATATGAAGATGATACGGTTTTAGATGTTGTTATAATGGGAAATGAAAAATTATATAGTATCATGTCTGAAAAAAATAAAATGTATATGCAAACAGAGTTTAGTGAAGAAGATGGTATGAAGCTTGCTAATTTAGAAGCTGAGTTTATGGAACTTGACGGTTGGAATGCAGAGAGTGATGCTGCAACATTATTAAATAGTTTAGGTGTTGATATGGAGTATCATTCTATGAAGATGAAAGATATTCCAGTTAAGTTAAGAGTTAAAGTATTACTTGCTCAAGCCTTATTTGGAGATCCTGATATTTTACTTTTAGATGAGCCTACTAATAGTTTGGATATTGAAGCGATTAAATGGTTAGAAGAGTTTTTAATTAATTTTAATAATACAGTTATTATTGTTTCTCATGATCGTCACTTTTTAAATAAAGTGTGTACTCATATTGCTGATATTGACTATGGTAAGATTAAATTATATGTAGGTAACTATGATTTCTGGTATGAATCTAGTGAACTTTTGCAAAGACAAATGAAGGAGTCAAATAAAAAGAAAGAAGAAAAAATTAAAGAATTGCAAGCATTTATTGCTAGATTCAGTGCGAATGCTTCTAAATCAAAACAAGCCACTTCTCGTAAAAAATTGTTAGATAAAATTCAGTTGGATGAAATTGTTCCATCTTCACGTAAATATCCATATATTGATTTTAAGATAGAAAAAGAAGCTGGAAAAGAAATTTTAAAAGTTGAGAATTTAACTAAAATTATCGATGGAAAAACAATTTTAGACCATGTTTCCTTTACTGTTTTAAAAGGTGATAAAATTACGTTTTTGGCACAAGATGATTTTGTTAAAACAACGTTATTTAATATTTTATCCGGAAAAGAAGAATATGATGATGGAACTATTGAATGGGGTAAGACTATTAATTATGGTTATTTGCCACAAGATAATACGGAGTACTTTAATACTGATAAAAATATTATGGAGTGGATTGGTCAGTATTATGATGTTAAAGATGAGACCGTTCTTCGAGGATTTTTAGGTAGGATGTTATTTTCTGGTGAGGATGTATTTAAAAAAGTATCTGTCTTATCAGGTGGAGAAAAAGCTCGTTGTATGTTATCTAAGATGATGTTAGAAGAACCTAATTTCTTGATTTTAGATGAACCAACGAACCATTTAGATTTGGAAAGTATTACTTCTTTAAATAAAGGTATGGTTAACTTTAAGGGAGAAATTTTATTTACTTCCAGGGATTATGAATTAAATAGTACTGTAAGTAATCGTGTTATTGAAATTTTAGAAAATGGTAAAATCATTGATAGAGCTATTCCTTATGAGGAGTACTTGGAGAAGAAGTAATGAGAGTAGTAAATGTTGCGGTTAGTAATAAAGAGTATTTTTTAGAGATATTAGTTAGAGATTTAATTTCTAGAGGAGTTAGTTATGTACAGATTGAAAATGAGTTTCATTTTCTAGATCATATTTATCGCTTTTATGATGTTAAACAGGATTGGAATCAAATTGTGCATTTTTTAGAGAATCAAAAGTTAGCTGATTCTCTCTCTAGTGTTTTTGGACTTTTTCCTCTTGATAATCAGGATAAGAACATGGGTATTATGGTTGTTGAAGAAAAGAATCAAGTTATGGATGATTATGGTGAACAATCTTCTAACAATTTCTTTAAAACTAATATGAAAAAAATGATTAAACAGCAAAACAGAATGATTAATCAAAGGTTAAGGCAAAATAAAAGATAAGAACCAAAGCTTCCTAGTTCTTATCTTTTATTTTGTAACTACTTTTTTTCCTTTTTCACAACGATTTCCCCAGGAGTCTAATAATTTATCATCTTTTTTTATGCAAATAATTTCACAATTATTAGGACATCCTGAACAGTTAATGCTTGATGTTTCAAAGTCTTCTTCTACGGTGTCAAACGAAAAATTTATTTCTGGTTCTTTTTTGGAAAGAATTGCTACTCCTAAGGCTCCCAGAAGATGTCCGTTTTCATCTGTTATAATTTTTTCGTTTAATATTTTTTCGAAAGCTTTTACTACGCCAATATTTTTAGATACTCCTCCTTGAAAGATAATAGGGGATGCTATCTTCTTTCCTTTTCCAACATTGTTTAAATAATTTAGAGCAACACTTTTACAAAGACCTGCGACAATGTCTTCTTTTTTATGACCCATTTGTGCTTTATGAACTAAGTCGCTTTCTGCAAATACAGTACATCTAGCAGCAATAGGAGTGGGATTGTTGCTGGTTAATGCAATAGAGCCAAATTCTTCTACCGGGATATCTAATCTTTCTGCTTGACTTGATAGGAAAGCTCCAGTACCGGCAGCACAAAGTGTATTCATAGCATAATCTATTACTACTTGGTCTTTTAAGAGAATAATTTTAGAGTCTTGCCCGCCAATTTCAATAATGGTTCTAATATCGGGATATTTTGATAGTGTTCCAATAGCATGAGCTGTTATTTCATTTTTTATAATATTAGCGCCTAAAATAGTACCTACTAATTTTCTAGCTGATCCCGTTGTTCCAACACCTACCACTTTATAATTTTTTGGTAGTTGTTTTTTAATGTCTACTAAAACTTCTTTTACAGCTTTTAGAGGATTCCCTCTGGTCCAAAGATAGGTACTTGCTACTATGTTGTTATCTTTATCAATTACAACACCTTTTGTAGAAATGGAACCAATATCAATTCCTAGATAAGCTTTTGTCAATTTTATTCCTCCTTATGGTTATTAAATCTTTGAATGCTTCTAATCTAGTATTTATTCCTTCTGATCCTGTTTCAGAATCATAAGAAAAGAAGATAATAGGAATTTCATAATCATTACATACCTTTTGAATAATTGGTATTGCTGTTATTTCTGGAGTACAGCCGAATGGTTTTATATGAATTATTCCATCATATTTTTTCTTGCCTAAATAAATAGAACGATAAACATTATCTAGACCATCAGCTCCTAATTTATATTTACAATACTTTTTTGCTTTCTTTTTTAATCTTCTTCTTAATAGTGGTTTTTGCCATAATAGGTAAGAAAGATTCGTAAATCTTTTAATTTCTATATGTTCTTTTGCAAGTTCTTTTTCTAAGTCATAGTTTGAATATGGTTCCATCGAAGTATATAGTTCTCCAATTATTCCTACTTTTAAACAATCTTTTGGCTTATTCGTTTTTATTTTTTTAAATCTTCTTTTATATCTTTTATATAGTATAGTTAATTTAGTTATAGATGATGTTTTATTAAAGTCATTAAACATTTCTTTTTGTAGAGTTTGATGAGCATTTTTTTCTATTTCAAATCCGATGTTTTTTCTGATTATTTTATCGATTTCATCCATATAAAAAATATAGAGTAAGGTATAAATGACGCTATGAATAAAATATGGTATTGTTAGATTGGGATTAATTTCTTTAAAAATATTATAGGCATCTTTCCAGTTAATCAGGTCTTGTTTTATTAGTTTGTAAAACTTAAAATTATAACCTAGGTCTCTTAAAATGGTTTCTGTTACTTCTGCATAATAGCGATATCTACATCCTCCTCCTGCTGTAAATAAAACATTTGCTCCTTGTTCTAGACTTTCGATAAAGTTGCCCAGATTATATTTAAAAGGAATACATACTGTATCTGGTGCGTATTTTGTTCCTAATTCTAAAGTTTTTTTTGTGATAGGTGGAGCCGGCATAACTTTATCTTTGGTGATTAATGATAGTAGTTTTGATATCGGATGGTAATAATTTCCTAAATGTGGAAAACTAATGATATTATTCATGGGAATTCTCCTTTAAATTATTTAAAATATCTATGAAACTTTCTAATCTAGTAATAATACCAGCATCATTGTTTAAATCTTCAAAAATTAGGGTGATGATTGGTACTTTTTTTATTTTGTGACTGATTTGTTCATTCATTAGGGAATCTGGTCCGCAGGGAAAAGATGAAATTAGAATTATACCATCTACTATATCTTCATAGTATTTTGTACTTGCTACAATTTCTTTATTATGAGTCCAGTGAATATCTGTCGATATTTTTCTACATTCTTCATCTACTAGTTCATGATTTATTTTATCGCTATATAAAATTGTGATATTATTTCCTTTTAGAAAGTCTATTACTGATTTTCCAATTAGAGAGTCATATAGATTGTAAGGGTGTCCCGCTAGTAATATTTTGATATTGTCCTTGTTTTCTTCGATTTCTTTTTGTTGCAGTAATTCTTGTTTTTTTTGTTTCATTCTTTTTATTTTTTCGGCATATTTATAGGCTTTATAAGACTTTATATAAGAAAAACCTAACTGTTCTCCGATACTTAAGAGGCCTAGTAATTGGTAGTTTTTGGTTGATATGTCCACATTATAATTTAAGATGTTGACGTCAAATAAGTTATTTACTAAATCATATAAAGCATTAAAATTAGTACATACTTGTTCATTCTTTTTTAATGAATAGAGTCTAGGTATCAATATATAATCACATTTATCTTTTAATTCTATTATGTGTCCTAGGTATATTTTTAGAGAAAGACAAGCTTCAGAAGGTGCTAATTTGGTACCGGAATCTACTATTTTTTTATTGGTGTTTGGACTGATTATTACGTCTATTCCTAAGTTTTTAAAGAATTCTATCCATAAGTCTTTATCATAGTAGTAAAGCAATGCTCTTGGTATTCCAATTTTTGTTTTGATAATATCACGTCCTCATTTTACTTTATGATGAATATTTTTAAAAAATAATATTTTCTTTCGACAAATTATTGTGAAAATATTGTGGATGTCTTTTATTTTTGATAAATTATGTTATAATGTATAAGTATGGAAGGAGTCGAATAAAATGAATGATAAGAGTAAAAAAATAGTTATAGGAATTATGGTTGCAGTTGGTGTTATTTTAGTTTGTGCCTTATGTTATTTTGCGTCATCTGCTGTTAGTGCTAAGTCAGGAGATAATTATAGTGAATCCGATAGTAGTAGTAATTCTAATAATGATGCTGCAAATATGACAGCACGTGCTCAGGAAGAGAGTGCCAATGTTCCTGAAGATGAACAAAAGGATTTTAACGATATTGATATAGATGAGTATTTAGATTTATATGATGGAAGCAAAAATAGTATAGTATTATTTTCTAGACCTACTTGTGGTTATTGTCAAATTGCAGAACCAATTTTACATCATATAGCATATCAATATAATCTTACTATCAATCATGTTAATACAGATGAGATGTCTTCTGATGATGAAGCTAATTTAGTCGAATCAGATGATTATTTTAGTGGTGGATTTGGTACACCATTGTTACTAGTTGTTTCTAATGGAGAAATTGTTGATATGGTTAGTGGATTAGTTGATACTGAAAGCTACGTTAGTTTCTTTACTGATAATGGATTTATTAAAGAATAGGGGAAGCATTTATGAAAAGTGTATATGAGTTAGCATTGGAATTTAAAAAAAGACATCCTTTTACTGTTGGATGGAGAATTAAACAGAATGCATCTGTAGTAGAGAAGCATTTAAATGATGATGAGCATGTTTTGTATGCTTTTGTTGCTCAAAAAAATAATAATCCTTTTAATATATTAGGAACAGCTGTAATAGCTCTTACTAATAAGAGAATTTTAATCGGAAGAAAAAGAGTAGTCATAGGATATTTTTTGAACTCTATTACTCCAGATATGTTTAATGATTTAAAAGTTACTAGTGGTATTCTCTGGGGAAAAATATATATTGATACAGTGAAGGAATTTATTGCTTTATCTAATATTTCTAAAGATGCTTTAGCTGAGATAGAGAATGCAATATCTTCATATATGATGGAAGAAAAAAAGAAGTATGGTGGTAATCCTGTACAAAAATAACTTTTTTTCTTTCTTTTTTTTTGATATACTGAGTATAGTGGTGGTCTTATGAAAAAACTTTTGCCAATCTTAGTTTTGCTTGCTTTTGTTGCTTTTTGTTATCAAATTGTAGTTACTTTTTTTATTACTGAGCATAAAATTGATTATTCTTTAATTGCTTCTGATCAAAGACATTACACTATTTCTGAGGAATATCAAAGAGAAGGAGAAAGACATTATTATTCTTTTTTAATACAGTCTAAGAATAAACATTATACCACTGCTGTTTTTAATGATTTTAATAAGCAAGATAGAGTTATTACGGATATCAAATATTATAAGAAAAATGATTTAGAGTGTATTTTTCCTGTCTATAAAAGAAATCATACTTTTGATGTGTTATGTTTATTAGATAGTCAACAAGTGTCTCCTTTTTATTTGTTAGAAAGTGGTAATTCTGATTTTTCATTTATCGCAAAAAAATTTTCAGAAGAAGGCTATGATGAGGTTTATTTTAAATTAGAGGAGAATGCTATAGAAGAAGAAAATTTGTCTATTTATTATGACTATATTCCTAAAGATTACTTATTTACTATTTGGAATTATCGAGGAATTTATATAATTAGTTCTGATGGTGTTGAAAATAAAGTTTTTTTGAATGAAGACCATTATGAAAATAATTTATCTATCGTGGCTGGTAAATATTATGTTACTGTTAACACCGATGATGAAGAAAAACAATTAAATTATAATCAAATTATTCTTTATAATTTACAAGATGGTGGAAAAACATTGGTTGAGGTTGATTTGTCACAAGATTCTTATTTTAATGGTACGGTTAATGATAAAGTTTATATTACTGATCCTAAGGCGAAAGTTCAGTATGTATTAGATCCTAGTAAGAAAACAATTCAGGAAGTAGATCAGCCTAAACAGGTTATTAATTCACAATTGAAAACTGCTGATAAAGATTTTTTTGATTCTATTCAGGTAGACTCTAATAATGTTACTAATAAAAAAATTACTTCTTTGTATGATACTACTGATATTAGAAAAAACGGGGATGATTTTTATTTTAAAACTAGTGATGGAGGATTGTACCGAGTAATTCAGAATGATTATGAGCATCCTATTTTACTGTGTCAGTTTGATGATATTAAGGAATGGCAGGTTCATGATGATGGTCTTAGTTTTATAATTGATGATACTTTATATTTTTATAGTGATTTGTATGGTGTTAAACCGATAGTTAAGAATTTGGAGTTTAAATATAATTACAAAAATATTACTCATTTCATTAGAGAGGAATAAAATCCTCTTTTTTTCATATAATGAATTAAGAAAATGTAAAAATATTATTGAAATTTTATATTAGCTTTGATATAATCATAAGTGCAACGGGGCTTTAGCCAAGTGGTAAGGCGTGGGTCTGCAACACCCTGATCACCGGTTCAAATCCGGTAGGCCCCTCCAATATGATAGGAAACTCGAACTAATAGACTTCGAGAGTAATAAATGCTAACTAGAAATAGTTAGTTTTTTTGTTATTTAAGAAAGAAAGTGAGAGTGATTATATGTTAACAATAGAAACTAAAGAATTAGAAATAAGTTTAGAACTAAAAAGAAAGGTTGAAATGATTTGTAAGTTTGCTTGTGCTAAACCTACTTTCACAAATGGAAATATCAAAAGCATTAAAGAAACAAATATTGCCTATGTAATGCCACATATTATTAAAGTTAATAATATTGATTATTTAATGTTTGATGAATGTGATGACATATTTGTTAATGGTTATGATGAGAAAATTAAGTTTAAAGACTTTGAAACCTACATTAAAAGCCATTTTTAAGCCAAATATTTGACATTTCTTAATTTTGTGATAGAATATTCAACCAAGAAAACTTATATCTATTTAAGGGGGTTAAATAGTATGAGATTCAAGTTTAAAAGCAAATATTATTCTAAATTAGATTTTAAGAGGTGTCAGTAGTATTAAGCACTTAATACTTTTGACACCTCTTTTTGTTAGAAAAGGAGTTGATGATTTATGAATGAAGAAAAGAAAATTGCAGGTATTTATAAAAGAGTTTCGACACTAGACCAAAAACGAGAGGGTTTTAGTTTACCAGAACAAGAAGAAAAATTAAGAGAGTTTTGTAAATTTAAAGGTTATGAAATTTATAAAGTATATGCTGATGAGGGAATAAGTGCTAAAGATGATAAAAGACCAGCATATCAACAAATGATACAAGATATTAAAGATAAGAAAATAAATGTAATTGTTGCTTTTAAACTAGATAGATTGACAAGAAGTGTTTTTGATATTGAAAAGTTAATGAAATTTGTTAATGACAATGAATGTGATATTGATTGCATGGCTGATGAATCTAATACTACTACTTCAAATGGTAGAATGGTTATGAGAATAATGACTAGTGTTTCACAAAACGAAATTGAGAAATGTTCAGAAAGAACAAAGTTTGGACTTGTAGGTGCTATTAAGGCTGGTCATATTCCTGGACCTTTACCTCTAGGTTATCAAAGAATAGATAAAAAAATGATACCTGATCCTTTAACAAAAGACATAATAGTTAGATTATATGATTTATATTTAGAAGGTAAAAGTTATCAAACTATTGCAAATATTTATAATAAAGAACAAGTTTTAGGTAAAACTAATTGGCTAGATTCAACAATAAGTAGAATGATAACAAACGAAATTTATAAAGGCGATTATGTGCATGGAAGAAGTACAAAACACCCTACATATTATGAAAATGTAGTTGAACCATTAGTTAGTAAAGAAAAATGGGAAGATTGCCAATATCAAAAACAACGAAATGCAAGACATTATGAAAGAACAGCAACTTATCTATTTACTAATAAACTTAAATGTTCTAAATGTGGTTGCTTTCTAGGTGGAAGTGCTACTACTAAAAAGAATGGTATAAAATATTATTACTATAAATGTGAGAAATGTAAAAATTATTTTAGTGAAATAGATATTGAAGAACAATTAAAAGGTTTCTTAATTGAGTTAAATAAACAAGATGAGTTAATTAATGATTATTACACACCATTTATTAAGTCCAAATTAGATAATAAACAAATTGATTATGATAAAGAGGTTAAAGAACTTGATAAACAACTAGATAGAATTAAAAATGCCTATATCAAAGGTATTTTAAAAATTGAAGATTTTGAGAACGAAATAAAGCAAATTGAATTCAATAAAAATAACTTAACTAAAAAATATCAAGAACAAAAACAATATGAGAATTTAAGTTTCACAGTTGATGATTTACTTATATTACAAGATAAACAACAAATAGATGAATTTGTTAAACCCGAATTATTCTTTATTAACTTAAATAAGTGGTTAAATACACCAAGAGAAAAGAAACAAAAATTATTTGCTAAATATATCGACTTTATCGAAATAGAAAAGGTAGATAAAGATATAGAAATTACTAGTGGTAATTTTAGAGAATCATTTTTAGCAGATATGAGAAATAATCATGTTATGTATGGGACACCTTATA
The DNA here is from genome assembly GCA_944371995.1 of uncultured Bacilli bacterium. GTDB lineage: Bacteria > Bacillota_I > Bacilli_A > RF39 > UBA660 > Faecimonas. Next base: position 10,847 of record CALVYD010000001.1, on the reverse strand, counting down.
ACTTCAATATTTTTGAAGATGATTATGGTTATCCACTTCGTATGAATTGGGAAGCAAAAACAAAAGAAAATGCTAGAAAATATTTTGATAAATTATGCACTACTCTAGGAAGTGATTATAAACTTAATTATTATGAAATAGATACTGACGATGATTTAAAAGATATAACATTTCCAAGCACTTGTGAAATAGAAAAGATAATAAGACTTATAGCTCTAGACAAAGATAAATTTGATAAAAATAAAAATTTACAACTTGCAGTAATTACAATAGATTTAACTAATGTGATTGCTCCTAATGGTAAACAAGTTTATAAAGGTTATTTTGAAAAAGTAAGAAAGGTTTTAAGAGATAATGAGTTATGCAATATTTAGAAGTGAATCAATAAATACACTTAAAGATTTAGGCGAAATTGGTGCTCATAATAAAAGAGATAAAAAATCTTATAAATCTAATCCTGATATAGATATGTCAAAGTCAAAAAATAATATAGAAATTGTTTCGCTTAATGAAAGATATTCCAAAGGTTATTATGAACTAGTTAAAGAATATAAAAAAGAATATGAAGAAAAACAAAAAATAACTCGTGAAGATCGAAGAAAATCATTTGATAAAATGTTAGATGATTCAAATAGTGTAGTTGCTGATGAATTACTATTTACTAGTGATAATAACTTCTTTAAAAATATGAGTAGAAAAGACATTAAAAAATGGGCAAATGCTTGTATGGATTTCGTTTATGAAGATTTAGGTTATACAAAAGAACAAGTTTTACATAGTGTTGTTCATATGGACGAAAAAACACCACACTTACATTGTGTAGTTGTTCCCTTAATTAAAAAGTTTGATAAAAGAACTAATACTGAAAAATACACTATTTCTAAAAAATATTATATGAAGTCTGGCGAATATATTAGTGAACTTCAAGATAAGTATTGGAAACGAATGAATGATAATGGTTTTAAGTTAGAAAGAGGTATTAAAAATAGTGACAACGAACATATCTCTATTAAAGAATTTAAAAAACTTACAAGAAAACTAGATAATCGTATGGAAAAACAAAATTATCTAATGACTAGAGATTATGAAATATTAGAAGAAAAATTAAAAACTTCTAAACCTACTATTACTGGTAAAGAAGTTAAAATAGATAAAGAAACTTATGATACTTTACAAGACTTTATGAATACTTCAAAAAGAGTTATTAAAGATATGCCAAGTAATCAAGCATTATTTAAAGAACTTGAAGATTATACTAAAAACTATCGTGAAATGGAACGAGAAAAACATAATGTAGAAGTTGAAGTTAGAAAGTTAGAACATAAAAACGAAGAACTACAAAAAGAAAATCGAAGACTACATAACTTCTTAAATGTAATGCTCCAAACTTTAAAAAAGTTCTTTAATAAATTGCTTCATATAGGAACTGAAAAAGATAAAGATGATATAGTTAAAGAAATTACTTCATATCATCAACTAGATTATTATAATGATAGAGATTTACACGATATAGCAGATGGCACACCTAGAGAAGATGAAATAAATGATTATATCTATGAACAAAACTATGGTTATGATAAAGATTATGATGACCTTGATATAGACATATAAAAAGACAAGCATTCGCTTGTCGGTAATATCTATTTCCAATAGATAAAACACACTTCTCTATTGGCAGAGCCAATAGGTGTGCAAAGGGAATATTCCCTTTTGAAACCCTAAAACATAATTAAGCAAGAACTAATCGTTCAAGCAATAATTATGTTTTTTTTGAATTGCAATAAATTGCAATTATTTATTTTCAAAACTTCATAATGAAAATAAACCCTAAAAGTCTATCGCCACTTTCATTTGCTATCGCAAACGGAAACGTGCCACGACTTGATTTTTCTTTTTCTTATTGAATTCAATTTTAACGATGCTTTATAGTATTAAAATCTTCAGGTATATTTGACATATCAATTTCATTAAGTTCTAAAGCACTAGCATTAAAGAATGTTGGCATTTTTTCGTTTTTGTTCTCAAAATATGTAGGAACTGATTTTAAATTTTCAGTTAATTCTTTAACAACTTCATCTTTTAAATTTATTTTAGAATAAAAACTAATTAATGCTTCAACCATTTCAACTAAAGATGAACTTGCTTTTAAATTTGGAATAGCACTTGATAATTCAATAAGACCAAATCCTCTATCTATTTCTCCCATTGAAGCATTTGTATGTGGAACTGCTAATAAATCTTGAAGATTAGCTGTTCCTACTATTCCCCTCCAATTTGCTTTTTCTTCAGGATCGCCAGTCATAACACTATATTGTGCTTTTCTGTCATTTCCTTGAGAATCTAAACTCATTGCCACATAATAATCGCTCAATATATCTTTATAAAATTGATATGAACGTTCTTCATCTATAGTTGAATGAATGCTATCTTTTTTGAATAGTCCAATTCTTTCACCATCTTTTGATTCGTAAATACCAATATATAATTTTGATACATCAAAATTTTTACCTAAGTTTGTATTAATGTTTTCCATTTTCTACCTCCTGATACAATTATAACACATTCTTAAAGAAATTCATAATTTTAGTGTAAAATTGGGCATTTTTTGTTTCAAAATGTAAATGTTGTGATATAATTTTATTAGTTAGTAGTTATTACTACCTAACTTATTGGTATGAGAAAAGTTATTCGACTTCTTCTCTATACGCTCCATGCGGATGTAGTTTAGTGGTTAGAATACGGCCTTGCCAAGGCTGTGACGGGGATTCGATTTCCCTCATCCGCTCCATAAGAGCAATTAAAACTCATACTGTTTGGTATGAGTTTTTTATAATGCATTTTTAAGTGCAATTGTAGTTTAGCTATTTTTTATGTAAATGTTTTTGTAAAGATTTTGATATCTGGTCACATTTTTCTTTATATGGTTTGCTATTTATTTCTAAATATATATTAGGAACATTTGGATTAATCATTAACGAAAGTATATTGTTTAGCATATTATTATATTCTGTTAGAGTGTCTTTACTTACTACACTTTCTAATTTCTCGGTGTCATTATTGATTGCGATTTTATCAAAAAAGCCTTCAAATGTATTAAACAAGTCACCTGATAAAGGTAATATAGAAAGATACACAGATTGACATTCTCCATTATTATCAAATAGTTGTGGTAAAATATGTTTATCTTCATAAGCATGTTTATCAGTTCTTAGTTCATTAATTACATTATAGTCAATACCTCCGTTTTCGACAGCGTGCCTTATTTCATGATAGAAATTATGATTTAGATCAAGTCCTTTATTTTCTAATATAGGAGATATAATCCAATTATTTATTGTCTCTATATTATTTTCTTCAATGTAGAAATGTACACATTGCATTTGTCCATTTTGTAAAAAGATATCTTGTTGTAACATTCTGTATAATAAATCTTCTAGGTTTGTCAATTTTAGATCGTTTTCACTAATACCATTATTTTTTGTAAAGTATCTAAATAGTCTTTGTCCCCATAATGTTTTCTTTAGTAAGGATATTTGATATTCTGTTTCTATTTTTTTCATTTTATCTAATATTGAATCGATAATATGAGTATCCGTTATGGGCTTGCATCCTAAATTGCTGCATTGCGAAAAATATTTTTGCTGTGATTTGTGTATTTGATTTTTCATATCATCGAGCGTATATGGACTATTTAATATGTTAATTACATCGCTAGAGTAGCTACTTAAAGATAATTCTTCAATAGGTATATCTTTTTTATTTAATACTGCTTTAGAGATTCCATATTCTTTACATAATAATCTTCTTATGTTCATTATTTTCATTTTTTCTAATTCTTTATTAATTTTTATGTAATCTAAATATTCTGTAATCATGTTATCATATTGTATTTGACTTTTAAAATGATTATTAAAATCTTTTAGTTCTTCATATACTAAATCTGGTGTAGAACTCATTAAGTAGAAAGTATGATTTATTCTGTGTTCTATCAGTTCTTTATTTTTTTTACCATATTGCGACGTGTAATAAGATATTAATGTCTTATTCATATCTTCTAGTATTTCTTGGGCATAAATAACTTGCTCTATAAATTTTGTTGTCATTGATTATTTACCTCTTTCCGCTGTTTATGAAGTATTATAGATTATATCAGTTTAAAAGAAAAGGTTGCTAGTCTATTTTTGTAATTCTTTTAACAATTCTTCTGTATCATCATGTATTTTGATACCTTTTTCTTTTAGTCTTATTTTTTGTTTTTCTAGACAATAGAGTAGAGCTTTATTTATATTTTGATAGGCTAGTTCTTTTACTGGTTTTAATGCTTCTGGTATTTTTTCTCTACCGATTTTATCAGCTATGTAAATAATTTTTGCTAGTAAATCCATATTTTTATTTCCTATTGTATGGTATTTTATAGCATTGCAAATATCGTCATCTAAATTATATTTTTCTTTTGCTATTACGGCTCCAATATCGGCATGTTTAATATTTATGTTTTCTTTATTTTCTAAGTTTTTCGATAATTTTCCTTTTTCTATCCAATAAATATTTTCTTCTTCTGTTAATTCTTTTGCAACATCATGAATTAATCCTGCTAGGTATGCTTTATCTTCATTTATATGATAATGTTTTGCTAAAGACTTTGCTTCTTCGGCGACTAATATACTATGATTATATCTTTTTGGCGAGAGAGATTTTTTTAGCTCTCCTTTTATTGTTTCTATATCCATATTTCCCTTCCATTTCTTAATGCAAGTATATCATATTTTTCCTTTGTTAAAAATTTAATTAACTACTTCTCATCTTTTTAAAATTATGATACAATGATTTCATAATAGGAAGGGTAGGATAGTATGACTGATGAAAATATAAGAAAAGTTAAACGAAGAGGAAGAAGTGTACCAAAAAGATATACTAAAGAACAAAAAGAAGTTCTTGAAGTTGAACAAGATGGATGGTGGGTATATGTTTTATTGTTATCTACTATAGTAATACTTGCTCATTCTTTAAAAGATTATACCTTCTCTTTTGATAATATAACTTTGACATATTCTATTTTTATATTACCAGTGATATATTTTGTTACTAATTATATTACTAAGAAATATGGCTATGCGAAATCTGTTGTTAGTATTGCTATGTCTGGATTATTATTAGTATTGTTTAGTATTATTATGAGCTTTGTAATAGGTAAAAGTTTTAATTTTTATGATATTAGTGGTGAGTTTTGCGGGTATGTTGTTAGTCAGTTTGTTAACTTGACTATTTATCAATTTTTATTAGTAAATACTACGGGTTCATTTATTTTAATTTATTTAACTTATATGTTTGCTTTTGTTGTTTTTTATTTATTCTATACATTGCTTTATATGAATCTGTTAGTATTTGATAATTATTGGACATCATATTTTTCAACACTTCTTCTTCAAGGTATTATTTGTCTGTTATTAACATTCTTTGATGTTAATACGAAGCCGGGCTTAGAAATTTAAAAAATCGCTTGATAGCGATTTTTTTATGTGATAATTGATAATATTATTAATATTGTATTATGAAGCATATGCATTAACATTGATGTGTATATTGTGTCTGTTTTTTGATACATTATGGCAAATGCTGCTCCTAGACTTCCATATGGTATAATAAATAATAAATCCATAAGGGATGTCATACTTGTTATTACGTGTAATGAACCAAATACTAAACTAGATAAACCAATAAATAACCATTTATTAGGGAATGCGTTTTTGTAACATTTTCTAAATATAATTTCTTCTACACATGGAGCGATGATGCCAGCATTTATTACCATTATCCATGGTAAGTAAGAAATTAATTGTTGTACTTTTTGTTCATTTGTAGCTTGTCCCATATTTAAAATAAAAGTAAGAATCGTATTAGATACCATCATTATGAGTAATCCTATAATCCAATATTTTATTCCGGTATCAATATTTTCTAAAAATTTTTCCTTAAATATTTTCCATTCATGAATTAATTGTTTTCTAAATATAATGATTAGGATTATTAATATGATTGTATTAGAAAACAGAGATAATAGTACTTGAGTTGATCCGGTAATTGTTTTAATGTTAAATAAAAATATTGGGATTAATTGTAAATATGCGCTAAAATAGTATAAAAGAAATAATATAATACCAATAATTACTCCTTTAATATTTATTAGTTCATTTTTTTTAAACTTATTCATAATATAATTCTTCCTTTCTTATAAATTGTAAATTATTATTAGGTAATTCCTTCTTCAAGAATAGCATAAAAGTGACTAAAATTAAAGATATTTGTTTGTATTTTACAAAAAGTATGTTATACTATGTACAGAAAGGAGTGGGAAGAAATTTGTCCCGCTCCTTATTATTTCTAGGAGGTGAAGTATGAAAGAGAAAATAATTGATTTGGTGAGTGATCATTTAGGTGAGTTTCAAGTCTATATTGATGATGTTTTTGTATCTGTAGAGGAAGGAAAGAAGATATTAAATATTGTCTTAGATAGTAATGTTGGTATTATTGATTTAAATCTAATTACGGAGGCTTCTAGAGTTATTAACCAAATAATAGATAAAAATAATGTATTAGATGATGATATTTATGAAGTAGATATTTATTCTAAAGAGAAGGGAGAAGATTAATATGAATGGTAAAGAGTTTTTAAAAGCATTAAATAATATTGTTAAAGAAAAAAATATTGATCCAGAAGTAGTATATGATGCTATGGAATTAGCTCTTACTTCTGCTTATAAGAAAAATTTTAATTCTAAGACTAATGTAAAAGTATTGTTTGATCGAGTTACTGGAGAAATTAAAGTTTATTCTTATTTAACAGTTGTTCCTGATGATAAAATGACAAAAGAAGAATATGAAGATTATTTATTTGAACATTATACTGATGAAGATGATGAAGAGGAAGAAGTAGAAGGTGAGGAGGAAGAAGAAGCTCCTGTAAGTTACTTTAATCCTGAGACTGAAATTAAAGTAAGCGAAGCTAAAAAAATCGATAAAACTTTAGAAGTTGGAGATACTATTGATAAAGAAGTTACTCCAAAAGATTTTGGACGTGTTGCAGCATCTACTGCTAAACAAGTTGTTATTCAAAAGATTCGTGAAGCTGAGAGAAATAGTATTATGGAAGAGTTCGGAGATAAACAAGATGAACTTTTAATTGGTACTGTAGCATTAGAGGATACAGATAATTACTTTATTGATTTAGGTCGTACTAATGGTATTTTACCTAAGAAAGATATTATTCCTGGTGAGAAGATAGAAATGGGTTCTCAAATTAAAGTATATGTTACTAAAGTAGATAATAATGGTAAAAACTTACTTATTTTATTAAGTCGTAGTCATTATGGATTTGTTAAGAGACTTTTTGAACTTGAGATTCCTGAACTTGCTGATGGAACTATTATGTTATATAGCGTAGCAAGAGATCCTGGAAATAGAAGTAAAGTTGCTGTTTATTCAGAGTATTCTAATATTGATCCAATTGGTGCATGTATTGGTGAGAAGGGTAGTAGAATTGCTCGTATTATTGAAGAGTTACATGGAGAAAAGTTAGATGTTGTTAAATATGATAAGGATCCAGCTATCTTTATTGAGAATGCTTTAAGTCCTGCAAAAGATTTAACAGTATGTATTACTGATCCTAAAAAACAGGAAGCTATGGTTATTGCTGATGGAGATAATTTCTCTTTAGCTATTGGTAAGAAAGGACAAAATGCTCGTCTTGCTAGTAAACTTACGCACTATAAGATTGATATTAAGACTACAGAACAAGCTAGAGAAGCTGGCATTAACTTTAGATAATTGTTTTTAAGGAGGTTTTATGAAAGTTAGAAAAATACCTTTAAGAACTTGTGTTGTTACAAAAGAAAAATTACCTAAACAAGAATTACTTCGTATTGTTCGTACACCAGAAGGCAATGTTATGATTGATGAAGGTGGAAAGATGAATGGTCGAGGTGCATATATTAAAAGAGATGTTCAAGTATTAGAACAAGCAAGAAAGAAAAAAGTTTTAGAAAGACACTTAGAATGTAGTATAGATGATAGTGTGTATGAGGAAATAAAAAATGTATTAGAAAAATAAAATGGAGGTGAAGGTAATCATGAATATTGAAGATTATGCTTTAGATGTAGGAAAAACAGTAGAAGAGATTAAAGCTTTATGTGATAAGATTGGAATTAATTATAAAGATGAAAGTACTGTTTTAGATGAGACTGATATTATTTTACTTGACAATGAAATTCAAGATCAAGAAGATTATGTTGAAGGTGATATTGAGGATTTAGAGTCTAGACTTTATGAAGAAGAAGTTTATGATAAAGCAGAAGAGTTGGCTATGAATACTAAGATTGATTTAGATAATTCTACTTCTTTTGAAAAAGTAAAACCTAAGTCTCAAAAGAAAAATGATAATAAAAAATCAGACTTCTTTAAAGAGAGAAAGAAAATTTATAAGCATCGTGAAAAATTACAAAAGAATGAAGCTGTACAAGATGATAATGTTATCTTATATAAAGATGGTATGACTGTATCAGAGCTTGCTACTATGCTTGATGTTGCAGCAGTGGAATTAGTTAAAAAGCTTATGGGATTAGGAGTTATGGCTAATGTTAATCAGTCTGTTGATTTTGAAACTGCTGAAGTATTAGTTGCTGATTATAATAAAATATTAAAGAAAGAAGAAACTGCTGATATTTCTAATTTTGAAAATTTTGAGATTGAAGATAAGGAAGAAGATTTAGTAGAGCGTCCACCTGTTGTAACTATCATGGGTCATGTTGATCATGGTAAGACTACATTACTTGATGCTATTCGTAAGAGTAATGTTGCAGTTGGAGAAGCAGGAGGAATTACACAGGCTATTGGTGCTTATTCTGTTACTTGTAATGGCAAGAAGATTACTTTTATTGATACTCCAGGACATGCTGCTTTTACTGAGATGAGAGCACGTGGTGCGTCTATTACAGATATTGTTATTATTATCGTAGCAGCTGATGATGGTGTTATGCCACAGACAAAAGAAGCAATTGATCATGCTAAAGCTGCTGGTGTACCAATTATTGTTGCAATTAATAAGATTGATAAACCTGAAGCTAATGTTGAGCGTGTCATGACTGGTTTAGTTGAGAATGGTCTTACTCCAGAAGAATGGGGAGGAGACATTATCGTTAATAAGATTTCTGCTGCTACAGGAGAAGGTATTAATGAATTATTAGAAAATATTTTATTAGTTGCTGAAATGCAAGAATATAAAGCAAATCCATCACGTTATGCAACAGGTGTTGTTATTGAGTCTAAGAAAAATAGTAAAGTTGGTTCTGTTGCTACCTTACTTATTCAAAATGGTACGTTACGTTTAGGTGATCCTATTGTTGTTGGTACTATTTATGGAAAGGTTCGTACTTTAAAGAATGATTTAGGTCAGAATATTGTAGAAGCAACTCCATCTACACCTGTAGAGGTGACTGGTCTTAGTGATGTTCCTAATGCAGGAGATAAGTTTATGGCTTTTGAATCTGAGAAACAAGCTAAGCATATTGCAGATGAGAGAAGTTTAAGAGCAAGAGATGCGGATACTAATTTTAGTGGTATGTCTTTAGATGATTTATTTGGTCGTATTCAAGAGGGTGTTAAAGAAATTAATGTTGTACTAAAGGCAGATGTTAATGGTAGTTTGGAAGCTGTCCGTGGTGCATTAGAGAAAATTGATGTTGAGGGCGTTAAAATTAATATTATTCGTGGTGCTGTTGGTGGTATTACTGAAAGTGATATTGTTTTAGCAAGAGCTAGTGATGCTATTATTATAGGTTTTAATGTTCGAGCTAATAATCAAGCTATGGATGATGCTAAACAATATGGTGTAGAAATTAGAACTTATGATATTATTTATAAAGTAGTAGAAGATATGGAAGATGCTATGAAAGGTATGCTTGATCCAGAGTATGAAGAAAAAGTAACTGGTAAACTTGAAGTTCGTCAAATCTTTAAGTTCTCAAAAGTAGGGCTTATAGCTGGATGTCATGTTGTTACTGGTGTTGTTAGAAATAATGAAAAAGCTCGTATTATTCGTGATGATGTCGTTGTTTATAATGGTGCTGTTAATACATTGCAACATGAAAAAGATCAAGTAAAAGAAGTTACTAAAGGGATGGATTGTGGTATTACTTTAGAAAATTGTCAAGATTATAAAGAAGGAGACATCATTGAAATTTACGATTTAGTAGAAATTAAAAGATAATATTTATAGACAATACTGTTTATTTTAATAAAATATGGATGTTACCAGATAGGAGGAAACTATTATGGCAAATGTTAAAATAGAAAGACTTAATCATTTGATACAACAAGAAATTAGTATTATTTTGATGGAAGAAGTCAGAGATGAAGATTTGAAATTTGTAACAATTACCGATTGTGATACAAGTAGTGATTATAGTTATTGTAAGGTATATTTTACAATACTTGATGATACAAAAAGAGCTTCTGTTTTAGAAGCTTTGGAGGGAGCTAGTGCTTTTATACGTAGTAAGCTTGCTGAACGTATTGATATTAGACATACTCCAGAATTAAAATTTATCTATGATACTTCTATTGAGTATGGTGAACATATTGAGAAAATTATTGATAAGATTCATGAAGAGAGTCTGTAAATAAATCTGTGTAAATAGAAATCTTTCCATGATAAAATAAAAAGAAATGGAGAGATTTTTATTATGAAAGAAAAAAATACCAAAGGAAAAGATTTAGCTGAGATGAAAAAGTAAATGCAATTTTGAAAAGTTAAATGCAACTTTTTATATGATTTAATGTTGATAACAAATAA